>JAJRVK010000060.1 GCA_024277315.1 archaeon
GCAACGAGATTTCAGGCAAAAAGAGACATGATAGTAATGCACGAAAGAGGAAGCAGTCTGGACCCGAGTATATACGATGACGGGAATATGGACAAATGGGGCCTGGATGCAACGAAACCTCTGGGAAAAGAGGGCTTTGACGGACTCATAGGAAGATGATTCTATTCTCTCATTGTCTCCAGAACCTCTTCCGCACTGGCATCGGTCTTTATCCCTGTGGGGGAACAATGGGTTCTTGTCGCTTCAAAGCCCATACTTTTCAATCGCTCGATAACATGTCTTATGGGGGGTTGCGAGATGTGGAGAAATGATGACAGATAAGAAAGCTCATGGTAGCAGGGCGGCATTTTCCATTCCTCTTTCCAGATATCCATAAATTTTTCCATTCTTCTTTTACTTCCGAAGAAATCTTCCGTTTTCATCCTTGAGAGGACCATTTCATCAAAGAGCGCTCCGAGCCACATCGGACCGATATCTCCGCCGTTTTTCCAGGAAATATCATCAAACTCAAGCATTCCGACATTCTCGAGGACAGCATCCGCTTTTCGGGCACCCTTTTCCGCCATGAGATATGCCCTGAAATAATGGTCTGTCGAATATGCAAGCAGAGGTTTCAGAGAGATGTCATTTCTGCCCCCGATTCTTACGGCGCTTCCGATGAGTATTCTCAGCCCTATCTCATGCATGCACCAGTTATGCTCCGGCCATGCCATGTACCTCCTGTAACATACCTTTGGATAAACCCCGCAGAGAGCTGCCGTATCTGTGGCGGTTATTGCAAGAATTCCACCGTTTCTTATGGCTCTGGAGGCACAATCCAAAAATTCTGCCGGACTCCCGAAAGGATCGATGTCGATATAATCGAAGCTCGAATCGGAAAGCAGGGTGTTCAGATTTTTTCCTGTTATCTTCACATCAACACGGTTAAGGTCGGCGTTCTTTTCCATAAGTTTCAGCGCCTTTTTATTGCGATCGTTGAGTGTTATCTCCATTTCCCCTATCTCAAGGGCAAATCTTATGCCCCGAATACCGGAAGCAGCTAAACCGTCCAGAACCTTCATTTCTTTTCTGCGAACCGCTTTAAGCAGAGCCACAGATACATCCCGGTTCATCTCCATGGTCGGATTGTAAAAAACAGGGACCTTTGCGCTGTTCGGTCCCTTTTTCCACTCTGTTTTCGGTACGAGAATTCTCGCTTTGCCCTCTTTTATCTCAATGAGATCTACCATTTCTTCCTCTTCATCTTCTTTTTCTTTTTTCTGAAAGACATGAAGGATGCTATGGCTCCCGCGGAAAACAGGACTGCCAAGGCGAGCCACGTGCCCGTGGTATCTTTTGGAACATCGCCGAGATAGACTTCTTTTACTATTTCGGTTGCACCGTTGCCGAAGAATGTTAGGTTGTTGCGGTCGTCAAGGACAATTCTCAGTTTATGAACTCCTTTAGAAAAGCCTATCGTATTCCACTTGAGGTCGATGGTGCTGCTTTTTCCAGACGGAATGTTAGCGGTGGTCCGGTACTGGAACTTTTCGTCCACGTATAGCGAGACAGATACGTTATTTGCGTCCATGCTTCCGCTGTTGTAAAGCTCGACCTTTACTATGTAAGGCTTGGCAGCACTGACCTTGTATCGAACAATATGCCAGTACGTCGTGTTGCCCTCCTTTGCCGTCCCGTTAACCTCTATGGTAAAGTCCCCCTCGGCGGGAGGCGCTCTGATTTTAACGGTGAACTCATTTGTGGTCGAAGATGTTCCGTTATCTGGGACAGCACTTCCTCCACCGGTGACATTGGCGGTGTAGCTCCACATATCCGCATCCGGAAGCCCGACGATTTTTATAGTGTATTCATATTCTTCATCGGTGATGACGGTGGTGGGACCTTCGATGACGGTCTGTATCTTTTCAGCAGCGGCACCGCCGTGGCCTGCCGGAATCAGGACCCCGAGGAGTACGGCAATCAGCAGAACCGGCAGAATCCTCACATTATCACCCCTTTCTTTTTCAGTACCCAGTATCCGGCAGCAACTGCCACTATGAATCCGAGAACCCAGTACACCGGTCCGAGATCCACGGGTTTCTCTTCCCATATACGGGCGTTACCTTCCAGAGTTATATCGCTTTTTATTTCGACAGAGGGAAGTGGCAGTGTCAGGGTCTTCTCTGTGCTGGCCAGCGTCGAATGCACCATGAGCGTCAGCTCGGGGGCGTATGCCGGAACCTCCGCGATAGGAACAATGCGCACATAGATGACTCTGGTTGTATTGGCATCGATATCTACCCCATCCAGATACTCCGAATATTCTCCGTCCTTGTTCGTGGCCATTTTCACATTCCATCCGTTAGCGACAAGAGATTCCTTATTGATGGCAACTATCGAGAAGGTGTTCTTCGCATTCCCCGTGTTGGTTATTTCTATCCCATAAGTGGCGGTTCCGTTTGACCATGAGGAGTCCACTATGCTTCCAACCGAAACGCCGTACACTTCCCTGACATCTATCTCCACAGTCAGGTCATCCACAGTTCCCGGTGAATTTCCGGAACTCACCGTTATCTTAACAGGCTCGTGTGTCACTTCCGCATCTTTCGGAAGGGTTATCGTGACCGTAATCTCTCTCTCCTCACCGGGAATAAGTGAAACGGAAGAAGGCTCGAATTCGAAGGTCCACGGGCTTCCGGAGAAGGAATACATGTCCTCCACATTTCCGGAGTTCCTGACGGTTATGTGATAGATCACACTATCTCCGGGATAGACGCTCACCTTTTCATTGGGATTCCATGATAGTTCCGGCCTGTATATCTTCGTCTTCTCCATGACTATCTTCATATCGGTGCTGAAGTTGAGGACAAGGTCCTGTTGATAGATAAAGTTCGTTTCAACACCGTATTCGGTAGCCGTTCCGCTGGCGACCACCGAGTATAACCCTCTTGGCACAACAATCTCGAAATTGCCTTCTCTGTCGGTCTCGAAGGTCTTCTGTACATCGGGGTTTTCGAGGCGTATAAGGGTTATGTTTGTTTTTATACCGTCCCCGCTCTCTTTCACGGTTCTTCCCGAGAATAGAACGCTTTCTGACATCTCCAGCGAGACTGAGGTATATTGGCCTATCACCACTTCCTTCATTATAGAATACGGATTGTCTCCGGCGTAGTTCCTGGCATATATGATGTATGTTCCCATCGGGACCCCGGCCGAGAATTCTCCGCCGGAATCCGTAATGACAGTGTATCTATCGGAAGTTTCCGTCGAGATTATTTCCACTTCAATGTTCCCGGCCGGTTCCGTGGCTATGCTAATTACGCCGCTTATGTTGCCCTCGGGGACATATCTCGAGAGCACTACATCCCGCTCAATGTCAGAATTCACACGAATTCTTTCGTCAGCGCTGTATGTGACGTTTCTGGTTATCCCTTCGACCTCTTCGACCGTGGTGTGGTTTATGAGTACTCTGTATTCACCGGCCGGGAGATGCAGCGAGATGCGCCCGTCATCCCCGGATTTAACGCTAAGAAGTGCCCCGTCATCCGAAATTATCTCCGCCGGAATATCGGGTTTCTCGGTATCGTCGTATTTTATTGTTATGTTCGCCCTGTACGCCTGTACGAATTCCATAGAGACGTTCTCTGGTCCGGAAACGGATAGGGGTTCGAAAAGCGCATAAAGCGTGCCGTTGTCGATGTAACTGGAGTTTACGGTATAGTTGCCAGGCGGAAGGAATATTTCGAAACTACCGTTGAGCGTCTCATAGGGTATAGAAGTCGAACCTTTCGATATCCATATGGTGAGGGTCGTGATATTTCCGGTTGCTGTCAAATTGCCCGATACTCTCACCCGCCTCTCTATTTCCACGTCCTTTCTGTAAGGCGAATCGTCAGGTGATATGACGACGCTCTCCACATGCCTGGTTTCGTACTTCTCATCGCCGTTTGCGGTGATGTTCTCCTGTACGGATATGGTATATCTGCCTGCCGGAATGACGGCGGAATAATTGCCGTTTGCGTCGGAGAGCGCATTGAACGTCATGTTGTAGCCAACAAAAGAGATGTTGATACCAGAAACCGGCAATGAATTCGCCAGCACCTTGCCGTAGATCTCCACCTCCTCGGGGGAGAGATGTATCTCAAGGTCCATCGGATTATTCTCCTCACTGGCTGTGATTTCCCTCGTGTTTGTTTCGTACCATCTGGAATATACGGTCATGCTGTAGTTGCCGGGAACCAGATTTAAATCATAGAATCCCCTTTCGTCCGATATCGTTCTGAAAGTCTCACCGTTTTCTCCGGTAAACACAATGACCGCTCCTTTGATGGAAGAATTCGCTATACCTTTGATATATCCTTTAACCGTCACACCCTTGATCAGGTCGATATCGAGCCTCATTGCCCCGCTCACATCCATGTGCTGGGAGTAGGCATAGGGAAACAGTGCGAAGCTGTGATCCACATATACGTGATATGTTCCGGCCGGGAGGTAACCGCTGTAATTCCCTTCCACGGAATAATAATCCAGCCTGGCTCCGTCGGCGGCTATGAAGGTTACTGGGAATTTGTCCTTATAATATGTTTTATACTTTATATATCCTGTAACCCTGTATGCCCGGCTCATATCGAAGGAGATGGTGGAATCGAGGTCATTCACAAGCCTTTTCACGACCATATATCTGGTTTCATTATCTATGTATGTGGCCGTAACCGTATATTCTCCTTCGGCAAGGAGGACCGAATAATGCCCGTCTTTGTCACACACGACCGTTTTTCCCATTTCGGGAAACGTATAGTTTATGAAGTTGATCGTGGCGAACGGGACGCCTTTTCCGTTGATATTGATATATCCCTCCAGTCTGTGTGCCGGATATACGGTTATGTTGGTATCGGATGTTTGATTTTCCGAAACTCCGATTCTGAATGACGAGGCAACGTATGAAGAATTTTCCGGCTCGAAAGAGTAGACTCCGGGAATTACGCCATCGACGAAGAACTCCCCATTATCGTCCGTGACAAAGGACTTGTTCCGGAAGTCTTGGACACTGACCAGTCTCATCACGGCCTCTGAAAAAGGAGAACCATCGGTTTTGACGGCTCTGCCCTTGATTTTTCCGGTAGGTATCGGAACATCCTGCTCCTTTTCCTTGTTTGGCTCCACGGTGACGGTCATATTTGCGTCTTTCTCATAGCTCCCTATCGTTATCTTTATCCCATAGTCGCCCGGCACAACATTCCTGAACACATACGCACCGGTGCCATTGGATTCGGTCGTGTAGTTAATTTCTACGCTTTTGCCGTATAGGAGCACCGAGGCTCTCAAACCCGCTTCCACATCCTGTCTCACCTTGTCATAATTAAGGTCCAGGAATACCGTGCCTTTTACGCTACTTGTAGAGGCCACAAGGTCCTTTTCCAGGAGATAGTCCCATTTCCCATCACCGTCCAGATCGACCTTTTCTCTTCTGGCCTGATCCTTGCGTATGTTCAGTTTGGTGCTGTTCAGCATATTCTTCTCCATCAGACGTATCTTGTCCAGAGAGCCACCGTTGGACGCAATCAGGGTGATGTTTCCGAAAGGCGCGATAACCGAATATCTGCCGTCCTTATCGGTGAATACCGTCTCGTGAGGGATGCCATATTCGTCGTATACGGTCACACGTATACCGCCTACCGGCGTACCTTCTGATGTTTTCACGGTTCCGTTTATTATCGCACCTTCATAGTACTCGAGGAAAGTGACACCGTTGTACATAGTGTTGGGGCTCATGTCCACCACGCCGATCCCCTCTTTCTGGTATCTCATAGCCTCTTCTAGGGATACGGCCTCCCATGCGTCGGAATGGTTTTTGTAATCTTCATATGGGTTCCAGTAAGCGGTCCTGTAAACCAATCTGAAATGAGCCAGCCCCCATCCGGGCATCGGTTGCATATTCTTCAGGTTCTCGCTAATTCCGGGAAGTCCGTTTTCGGTTGAACCCGCCTCCTTCGGGGAATATCCGAAATAGTTCCTGTAGAGCATGGTGTTGTAGAACATGTCCTTGTACTCTATCACCGTGTGGTCTATCTTATCCCGTACATCGTCCGGAACCTCGTTTATGGGATATTTTTTACCGTACTCCGTGACGGCGTATATCTCATAGAAATCGTAGGGCAACCTGTATCCTCCGGAACTTATTCTGTGGTCGGAAAGCACGGCCGGAGCGTAGAAAATTCCCGTGTTCTGTGCGGAAAACGGTATTAATCTGGAGTCTATTGCGAAATACGATATTCTCTTACCTGTCATCTGTTCGAGGTCATGGAGGAAGGAAACCAGTTCTTCCCTCTCGTATTTCATCAGGACCCCTCTGGATGCTATGTATCTGGCATTCAGGTCGTTCATAACCGAATCATACGGTCCGTACTTTTCGGGATGGCTGAGTATTTCATCCACATAGCTCTGCGGATTTCTGTATATGTCGATTATTTTTTCCACATCTGTCTCGGATATGTGTCTCTTCATCAGTTCCACTGACCTTTCCGTGAACTCTCCGGTCCGAGCGCTGTATTCGGAGTCCAGAATCCTCTCAATAAGAAGTGATATGGCATCTGTCTCGTTCTGTGCCATTATGAAATTACCTGCTATCTGGTATCCGGCCTGGAAGTTGTCCGCAACCGTAGGATGTTTTCCCTTCTGTATGCATTCGAAACCGTAGTCCCACCAGCTCAGGAATCCTGGCCTGTCTTCTGGCAGTCTATCAGCATCCTGTGTGGAAAACCAGCGCCAGGCCGATGGCCAGTACTGGTTAGGAGTGGGTAGAGAATAGCCGAAAGCACCCAGATACCATGTCCTTCCGCTGGATTCGTTGAAGATATTCGGATCCGGGCGCATGAATTCGGGCATTGCATTGTATATCTCAGTATCGTACTTCTTTTTTTCATTCGAAGGTATTCCCGCATCCACTGCATACCACACATTCGGCAGGATTATCATGAAGACCAGGAAAAGAGCCACGAGAACATGCCTTATTTTTACGCTCTTTTTGATGGCATAGACCTTGTTCCCGCTCAGACTCCTGTATGTCTTTTTTATGGACCCGAAGTCTCCTTTTTGTATTATGTAGAATATCACCCATGCGGATGCCAGCGCAAAGGCCGGCGAGGCGTTGAACATGAACCTTGCTGCAGACAATGCCATGTAGATGGACTCGGCGCTCCATATCACAAAGAAGACGAAGTACGGGTTCCAGTTCTTCCTCATCTTCCACATGATCCAGCCGACGCCTATAAGGGCCAGGAAAAAGGTGGCAACTCCGAAAGATAGCACGAGATTGCTGAAATAAGGTGCCTGAGCCTCTGCAATCGTCTTATATACCTTCGACCTGGTGAAATACCCTGTCTGTCTTCCGACGGTCTCTATAAGGGACGGGAAAAATATCGTGGCACCTATGGCAAGGATTATCAGTCCAAGTATCAGCGAGGGTATGACGAGCGTCCATGGCAGTTTCTTTGTAAGGGAAAATATCAAACCCAGACCCACGGCAACGACAGCCATTGCGGTCGGAGCAATCAGCCAGGCAATCTGTTTTGAAAACACATAGTATGGCAGGGATAGAAGCAGTGGAAATAACAAGGTTATTGCGGCGATGGTTGTTATACTGGTGGCATCTATGTTCCTGAACCTGTTTATGAAGACCTGTATTACGAAATAGAACATCAGTATGAGGTATATGTACGAGAAACCTTTCCATGTGAGGGCAATGGTCAGGATCGAAACGCCGCTCAGGGTCGCATACAGAAATGCCGTCCGATTTTCTCTGAGCATTTCTTTCAGTCCGTTCTTAAGACCGCTGAAATCCCTCCATCTGTCCACCCATTCCCTCTCTTTAAGGTTTTCCAGTGCCTGGAGAAGGAAATATATCGAGGTTACCGAGAAGAACAGGACGAAAGCGTCGTGGTCCGCATTGGTCAGTGGACTTCTCTGCATATGCGCCGGTAGGGTGGCTATGAGGAATGCCGCTATGATGCCGATCTTTCTGTTAAATGCCTTCTTTCCTATGAAATAGACAGGAAAGACTGTAAGAGCGCCCCATATGGCAGTGGAGAATATGAGGGCGTAAGAAAGTGCGGAAGCGAGGTCTCCGGTTAAAGGTGATATCAGATACCCCATGAGAACTATGCTCCAGGCATATGTCGGAGGCCTCGGATTGTTTGATCCGATGGGATAATTCAGCATGGGATCCCTCAGAAGAGAGTGATGCTGATAGGCAGCGGTCTCGATTGCTCTCTCATGATAATACGAGTCAGAACCTCCCGATACCAGGAAGGGTGCACCGTATTTGGTGGCTTCCGCAAACCCGAAGTATGACCTGAGGAAGAGTGCCATTGCAAATATGAGAACCAGAGAGATGAAGACCATCCAAGTGTCTCTCTTTATCCCTGTTAATCTACTCGTCCTCAGTCTGGATAGCAATCCGTTCTCTGCCATAATTTCACCATCTGTCTGAGCCGACCCATACCGTACCCTATATATAGGTTTTTGTGGTTTTCCATCGGTCTTGAATATGAAATATCGTGGAATGC
>JAJRVK010000061.1 GCA_024277315.1 archaeon
GTCTGAACTTTGATAACGCTGAGACTCCCGAAGAAGCTTTCTGGAGAAAGCTTCCGGAGGAAAAGATATTCGAATATGAGAGGTGGTTACTTGAAATGTAAAATGAATTCGGGATACTACACCCGTCGCCCGCAATTTCGGACAACTCCGTTATATCCGCAGTATTGCGTATATACTTCCGATTCGGAGTGATATCTGCATTATTGCGTATATCTTCCCTTTCTGCTTCGTACTGAAATCCCGAAATCTCTTCTGACATCGACAGGGTATGGTATTCGACATTAAAACAATTTCGGCAGAGGATGGGGCCTTAAAATAATAAAAAAGATTGGGAAATCACTTCTTCCTGTTCTTGACCGCTGTCGGCGTGAGCTTTTCGACCTCTCCCTTTTCTAGGAGTTCCTTGAACTGCTCTGTGAGCCTGAACTTCTGAACCTTTCCTCTTCCGCTTATCGGCAGCTCGTCAACGATTATGACGTATCTCGGAACCTTCGCGCTCGCTATCTTGCCGTAGCAGAAGTCCACGACCTCAACGGGTTCGATTGTAACACCCTCTCTCGGAATTATCGCCGCACCCACCACCTCGCCGAGCTCGGCATCGGGAACGGCGGCGACCGCAACATCCTGAACCTTCTTGAAGTCCCTGATGTACTCCTCTATCTCTCTGGGATACACATTGAATCCGCCGACGATTATCATCTCCTTCTTTCTTCCCACTATTCGCACGTAGCCGTACTTGTCTATCGTGGCCAGATCGCCGGTATAGAGCCACCCTTCCTCGTCTATCGCTTCCGCTGTGGCCTCGGCCCTCTTGTAGTACCCGACCATGACGTTGTATCCTCTGCAGGCAAGCTCCCCCATCTCTCCCATGGGAACCTCCTTATGTTCGTCATCCACCATCTTGACGCATACTCCGGGTATGGTTTTTCCAACGGTTTCCGCCTTGAGTTCGTCGCTGTCATCGAAGCTCGTCATCGTTATCACGGGAGATGCCTCGGTCAATCCGTAGGCAATGAGTATGTCCATGTTCATCTCGCTCTTGACTGCCTTGACGACCTCCACCGGACAGGGCGCTCCTGCCATTATACCCGTTCTCATACTGCTCATGTCGTACTTCTTTGTCTTGAGTATTTCGAGCATCCTTATGAACATCGTCGGCACACCGTGGACTATCGTCGCCTTATTCTCCTCTATGGCTTTCAGGCTGTTCTCGGGTGTGAACACGGGCAGCGGAATTATGGCGGATGCCTTATTGACTGCGGCGGTTATACCGAGAACGCAGCCGAAGCAGTGGCTGAACGGCACCTGAACGAGATATCTGTCCTCCTCGGTCGCCCTCAGGTTGTTTGCGGTGTCCAGGGCATTCTGAACTATGTTGTAGTGGGTGAGCATAGCACCTTTCGGTTTTCCCGTGGTTCCGGAGGTGTAAAGGATGAAAGTGACATCATCCAGGCTCAGTGACTTCCTTCTCTTCTCATATTCCTCGTCCTTCTCCCAACCCTCGCCCATCTTGAGGGCATCCTCGAAGCTCATCCCCCATTCCGGGGCATTTCCGACAAATATGGCATTTTTCAGGTCCGGAAGCTCTGATCTTATTTCCTCCAGCATCTTTGCAAAATCTATTTTCCCGTGCCTCTCGGAGGTTATCACGGCAACAGATTCCGAGTGGCCGAGTATGTATTCCGCCTCGGACGCCTTGTACCATGTGTCCATGGGAACGACCACACCTCCTATCCTGGGAACAGCGAACCAGCCGACCACCCATTCTGGAACGTTCTGGAGCCAGAGCCCCACCTTGTCGCCCTTCTTGACACCCATTTTGAAAAGCGCGTACGCGAGGTGATTTACCATTTCATCCAGCTCTCCGTAGGTAATCTCTCTTTCGCCGAACTTTACCGCCAGCCTGTCCGGGAACCTCTCAGCCTGCTTTTTCAACAAATCTCCTATCGTCTCGACCATGATATCACTGTTCCAACCGATAAACAAATGCTTTATATCGTTTTGGGATTGGAGGCCATGCATCCCGGAATGGAAATCTTCCACAGATGGGCATTTTTCGAGAGAAGAGCGCTCCTTGACAGAATTATCCGGGGCAAGGCAGACAGGTTCGACTTCACGATAGGTTTCACAAGACACAACCCGGCATTCATAACCGACGGCCCCGCAGGTCTCAACGGCTCGATAAAGGGGGTCGGATACGTCCACAGGGAGGAATTTCTCGAAGAAACCCTCGAAAAGATGAGGGAGAGGATTGTCGACACACCGAAGATGGCCGAAGCCGCCGGATTTCTCAGAGATGGAATATACGATGAGGAAAAGATCGATTTTTCCCTCCTGACAAGTCTGGAGCTTGCAAAAAAGCACACATACGAGAATGTAAAGGCGGGGAGCGACATAACTCTCCTGTACTACATGCCGACCTCCATAAGCTACGAAGTACGGTGCAAGGTAGAGATACATGAGGACGGCCCGTATTTCGAATTTGTAAACGCGCTCCACGATGTCTTTCACGGAAAAAGAGAGACACGGAGCCCGGCATACGTCATGCGGATAAGGGAGATATACGACAATTCCACGGAGGCTATGGGCAGGAGGATTTATCCCTGATTCTTGAGCAGTACACGGGCCCGAGAACGGCATAGAGCGCCGTGCTCAGCAGCAGAACAGCGGGAGAGAGCGACAGGAAGAATCCACTGAAACCCCCGAGAAGCAACAGCATGGAGATCATGAAGTAGAACAGAACCGCTCCGGACATCGCAGCGAGCCTCCCTCTGGCCTTCGGATAGTCGATTTTGAGAACCATGGCCAGGGACACGATCGTAGCCAACCCGACTCCTGCATACGGAAGGCGAATCAGACCTCCCTCTCTGAAAATGAGAACCGAGGGGATTATCACCATAGCGGCGGCAGGGGTGGGAAGCCCGCTGAAGTGGTCTATCAGATGTCCCTCGTCGCAGAATGTCCCTAGTCTAACTATTCCCATGAAGACAATCAGAGAGGAGGCCAGAACGGTGAGAAGAGACAGCAGGGAATACGGTGCACTGTGGACATAAAAAGCCGAATAAAGCGCTGTGGCGGGGGCGACGCAGAACGATATGGTATCGGCGATGGAGTCTATCTGCGGCCCCTTTTCATGCCGTACGCCGTACTTTCTTGCGGCCACGCCGTCGAAGCCGTCCAGAAGGACAGAGATTGCAACAAATAGGGCACCGGCGGGAAGAACATCGTTGACAAAGAATATTACGGCTATGAAACCGGACAAACCGTTTATTGCGGAGATGGCATCCGCCGCCGATATCCTGCTGAACTTAAGTGGGGAGCGCAATTACACTTTCACCTGCCTTCACTTTATCTCCTAACTTTACCATCACTTTAACCTTTCTCTCCGGCAGTATGACATCCACCCTCGAGCCGAACCTTATCATGCCTATTCTCTGCCCCTTATCCACCTCATCTCCTTCTCTGACATAGGTCACTATCCTTCTCACAATGGCTCCGGCAATCTGCACGATCTCAATCCTTCCGATCTCGGTCTCCATGGTTATATAGGTTCTCTCATTTCTCTCGGATTCTTTTTTGAACGCGGGGAGATATCCGCCGAAGACATGCCTGACATCTAGGATTCTTCCGTCCATCGGGGCACGGTTGACATGTACGTTGTGAACGTTCATGAACACGGCAATCCGGATAGCCCCTCCATCGTTTTTTATGTGCTTAACAACTCCGTCTGCGGGAGAAACAATGCCTTCGGGAGGCGCTACCCTCTCAGGGTCCCGGAAAAAGAAGAGAAGAAATACAGAGACGGCAATCAGCAGGAGGAAGGTAAAAAGATGAATCCAGAAGGCGTCAGGCCAGGATATGAGCCCGAGACCTAACCATGTGAGACCCAGGAGAAAGGGGACGAGTATGGGGGTTTCCGAATCGGGAGCGACCTTTATACGCATCATAGCCTCAATTCTTTTTGTATTATATGCTTTCTGTGTGGGGTTGCCGGGACGGAAGGAACAATCCAAAATCTTCATATACCGTGAATCTCTGCCATAATCATGTCAGTTTTGATAAAAAACACGCTCCTCGGCGGTAAGAAATCTCACATATACATCGAAGAAAACAGGATTTCAGAGATTGGGAGTA
>JAJRVK010000062.1 GCA_024277315.1 archaeon
CGGGAAAACACCGTATATCAGTTTTCTCTCTGTCTTTTCATCTCTGGGATTGGCGACGATCATACCATGCTGCGGCCCCGGTAGGGTCTTGTGAGTGCTCATAGTCATCACCTCGACCCCCTCTCTGAGAGGGTCCTGGAACTTCCCTCCCGCTATGAGGCCCGCAACATGTGCGGCATCGTACCATACATGGGAGCCCACCTCCTCAAAGGCGTCACGGAACTCCTTCAAAGGCGTCGGAAAGAGATAAACCGACTGGCCGAACAGAGCGAGCTTCGGCCTCACTTCTTTTATGACCTTTATCGTACCGTCCACATCGAGGTTCATCTCCTCGACATCAAAGGGGTATTCTACAGGTTCAAGGCCTCTAAAACCGACGGCACCGAACTTCGCGCTGCTTATGTGCGCTCCCGCCGCAACACCGGGGACGGTAATTCGGTCCCCAGGTTTCGTAAGAGCGAATAAGACGCCCATGTTCGCATTTGTTCCGGAAACAGGCCGGACATCGGCATAATTCGCCTTGAAAAGCCTTTTCGCAAGCTCCTGCACCTTTAATTCTATGAGATCCACGAACTCGTTTCCCTGATAGTAACGCTCTCCGGGAAGCCCTTCGGCATATCGGTTGTGCAGGTCCGTTGCCATAATCTCTCTCGCAAGGGGGCTCAGGAGATTCTCGGAAGCTATCATCGGGATGGAATTTCTGAACAGTTCAGTGTGCTTTTTCGCCATTTCTCTGATATACATAGCTTCATCCAGCATCATATCACCTCGAGAGGGTATTCTGAGGCGGTTTAAAAGCCTTCGCACGAACAAAACGGAAAAGACATCAAAAATATTAAGTGGTTTGGACACTCAGAGTGTCCTTATCATCTCGGCCACGAATTCTCTTGTTTCGGCGTCGTCGGGGATTGTCAGCGATTTCTTGTACTTCTTTGTGCCGTCCTGTGCGTAGTATCCTCTTGTTATGGAGAGAAACTCATTTGAGCCTCCGTCTTCGCTCGTGGCTTTCTTTCTTGCTATCTCTATAAAGTTGTTTCTTCCAAAGTCCTTTATCTCGGCTTTTATTGTCTCGAAAGAGACCTTTCCATTTCCGTTTTCGCTCATTTTATACACCTCTTTTTTTAGTTTTCTACATTTTGCGGTGTCGACGGGCGGCACCCGTCCGCCTCTTTTTTCCGAGGCATCTGAACCATCTCTCCATGTAGTATAAGTATTGTTGTTTCCTATAACATGAGATAACATCGGCAGACCTGGAGACATTACCGGATACGAATGCCTGTCTTGTGTTTTTCCTCCGTGTCATCGCTATCTATTAATACATCTCTTCCATACAGTTAAGCGATCTTCATGATATTCAGGAAGAAAAAAGATGAGCCCGAGCCTGAAAAGGAGCCCGTGCCCGCCGCTCTCAAAAAAGACAAAGTTAAAAGATGCGACGTCAGCGGATGCTCCGAGCCTTCCGTGAGAACGGTCTCCGGCGAAAAGGCGAGAAAAGGGGGGTTGAGCATACCCGAATCCCTGAGAAAGGCCCATCTCTGCAAGAAGCATTACAAGGATTTCAAGAAAGCGACCAAGAAGGACAGAGAACTCGAGAGAATGGGGTGGTGAGCTGGAGGAAAGGACGGAGATAGAGAACGGAGATAGAGAGGTACAGAGGAGAGCGCTCCTCGAGAGCATCATCGAGAACCGGAAGATGGAGGCTTATGTCGAGCACAAGACCAGGGAAATGCACGTTTGTTTCATGTGCGGCGGGATTTTCTACAAGAAACCCGGCAGAGAGGTAGGCAAAAAATGGATATGCATAGACTGCCTGCGCTCCCTTAAAGAGATTCTCGACGGCTTGGATCAGTGGGAGGCCGAACTGGCCATAGAAAAGGAGTTCAACGAGCGCTATGAACGGGCCCTAAAAGGCGCTCACGAATCGTGACCCTTTTTCTTTCTGTTATCGCCGGATATCCTGATGGCGGAGAGAAGTATCAATGCGGCGGGGATTACGAGCAGGTAATACAGCACGCCTGGCCCCGATTTCTCGCTTACCGACACCGGCTCATGGGTCGAAGGCGTTTTTATCTCGTTCGGCGGGGCACTGTTCTCCGATATCTCTTCTTCTGCACCACTGCCGGCTGAAATCTCGGGCTCGCTGATTTCCGGGAGAGCCATTCGAAAATCCTCCGGAATTACGCAAATTTTAAGAGAGCTCGAGTTCCTGTTTCCGTCGGGATCTCCCACTATCAGAAGCAGCTCGTGCTCGCCGGGCGTTGTGAAATTGAGGGCAACAGACGGATTCCGAGATATGCTCTCTCCGTCCAGGAACCACTCGTATTCCGAGACTCCCACAGCATCATAAGAGCCAAGAGCATCGAAGATGCAGGTCTCATTCACCGCCAGAATGTGTTTTCCGTTTATAACCGCCACAGGCGCCGCAAAATCCGATTTCCAGTCTTCCATGAAAAGAGAGGTGAAAAATTCGGCGACGGAGGGACTCTCCAGCAGAACAGCCAGCTCTCTGTTATTCGTGAAGGAATTCTGCGCCCAGTTAAAGCTGGATATCAGAGAGATGCTGCCGTCGATTATCATTCCCTTGTTATGGACCTTCGCGATACCGTGCATGTCTAGATCGATTATTCTGGCCTCCAGGTCCACGGAATGCTCTGCGGCAAAGGAGTTCAGGAACTCCGCCAGCTCGTCGTTATCGTTATCGTCGTCTTTGTTGTAGTAAGAGCCGTCGAGCAGAATCCTGACCTCGCAGCCTCTAAGAGACGCGTTCAGAAGCGCACCCACCAGAGGGCTCCGAAACTCTCCGTTACCCCAGTTCCATTCTGGACTTATGTAGAACTGTTCGACATATACGGACTTCTCTGCGGAGTTTATGGCATCTATTATCTCTCCCAACCCGGCATCCGGGCCGGGAAGAAGGGTTATGCCGAATGTTCCCTCGAAATCCGCAGGTTCGCACCCTCTCGCCGGGAACGGAGCCCAATCTAGAACCGAATCTTTGAAATCCAGGGAGCTGAAGCGAACGATGTCGGAGAAATTCAGGTTGAAATCACGGAAGAAGAGACTCCGCATATATGCAGCGGCGCTTCCGTTCCTTATCACCACGCCCCATCCCCTGTTTCCTTCCTTTCCGTCGGTCCTCATACCATCTCCGTTGAAGTTTTCCGAGCATATAAGCACCGCCTCGGAATCGACCACCATATACTTGGCGTGGTTGTATCTGTATCTCCGGAGGTTCCCGGAATCCCCACCGCTCATCTCGAGTCTGACATCCGCTCCGGCATTCGAAAGCACATTCAGCACCTTTATTTCATCCTCCGGCATTCCTCCGACAGGATTGCCTTCCACGAGGACCTTAACCTCCACTCCTCTCGCAAGGGCCCCCAGGATTTCCTGCGCTATCTCCTGGCTTCTGAACTCGTATACGTTTACGAGCATCTCCTTTTCAGCGGCTCTTATCTCGTTTTTTACGGCTTTCAAAGAGGATTCCGGTGCAGAGAAAAGGGTTACCGAGCCATTGAACGAGAGACTAAGCGGGGAAATCGAGGAGCGCCCTATTTTTTCGAGCTTCCATTCGTTATCATAGCGATAGACCTCTCCTCTCTTCGGAGCGCTCAGCTTTCCGTTCTCTCCGTAGGAGACAGAGAAAAGGATACTTCCGGATGGCGAGCAGAGCATGATTTCATCACCCGAGTTTGCAAACTGGGGATAGCTCGAAGGTGTGTAGCAGTCGCCATAAGTCAATGTCGGGGCAAAACCCATCTCGCCCAAGAAACCCGCGTAATTCTGCGTCAAATATATGCTGGAATTCGCCCGGATAACCGTTCCGGAAGGCAGATAGAGATAACCTTCGCCATCTGTGATATAGCATCCGGAGAGGTCCATGTCGGAGTCCGAAGGATTCCTTATCTCCACGAATTCATCCGAGGCTCTAGCGCAGGGATAAAAGGAGGAGATCACAGTGCCGACTCCGGAATTCATGTACGGATTTCTTTTTCCGGGCGTGGGCATGGCATCGAACCACTCCCCCGAATCCGAGGAACGGGCCAGAGCCATCCCCGCCTTCACCTCTATTTTTTCATTCCATTTTACACTTTCTGGTGGTGAATCTACCATGCTTCCGTTACCATAGGCCAGATAATCCACGGCATTTACGACATCATCCAGCAGAAGAAGATCATCGCCTCCATTGTTAAGCATCGACGCGCTCTTCCACATATGGAAATAGAATACGCTGCCCTCTGTCCAGTTATCTCCCGGACCCACATAAACCAC
>JAJRVK010000004.1 GCA_024277315.1 archaeon
CACTTCTCGAAGCCATACTGGTCATAAGATACAGAAAGAAATACACAAGACCGACTATTACCGCGGTTCTCTGCTCACCGCTGAAGTACAGAAGTATCGGAACGGAGAGCGCCTGAGCCTTCAGTATCGGCTGGAGATAGTCCTTCGATGCCCTAAAAAAACCGTCGAAAACTGAGGAATTCGATATTGCCCTGACGGCTTCCCTGTTTCTGAACATGGTTCTGAAATACTTCCATGTGACCCCGAACCTTTCCCTCATCCTTTCGGACCAGCCGCCCCTCACCTCCACAAGCTCCCCGTCTAGGTATTTTGGATATGAGAACATGAGCACCAGTCCGAGAACATAAGGAATCATGGAAAGCAGAAAGACCGGTCTGTAGCTCCCGTAGTAGAAGACTATTGCTATTGCGATGAGGGAGGACACGGCAGAGCCGAACTGCGAGGCAGCCCTCGTGTGTCCGTAGTATTCCACCTTCATGCGCTCCATTCCGTTTCTTCTGAGATACTCCAGTATCATCGCCTTGTGGGTACCGCTTCTGAACGCTTCTCCCGCAGCAAAGAGAACCATCGCGAGGGCATAGATGTAGAAGTTCGGGAGGGCATAGAAAAGGGCAAAGGCGATGAGATAGGATGAGAAGGCCGCAATCATGGATTTCCTTCTGCCGCAGGAATCGGCTATGACGCCGGTGGGTATTTCCAGTATATTGGTCGATATCTCCCTAACGGAAAATAGAAGCCCGATATCAAGGAATGACATCCCCATCTCCCTGAAGAAGAGTATTATGAACGGGTCGAAGAACCTCTGGTTCTTCAGGAAGCCGTAAAGGCGGAACTTCAGGTACATGCGGTCCCTGGGGATTGCCATCGGTACATGATGAGAGAGGGTTTAAAAAGATTTGAGGGGAAGGTCACTCCGTCGAGAGTTTTCCAAGCAGTTTCCTTATCCAGTTCACGGCAATTTATTTCTGCCCGTAATCCGATTTTCTTAGCCAACCCTTGAAAACGGCGATATCAACCGGCTTTTCAGGCAGCCTATCAACAAGAGGGGCGATGTAATACTTATCTATGTGCCTCTTTGTGGGATTTCCGAACAGCTGCGCCATACATATCACGAAAACAGCCACAGGCTTTCCCTTCAAGTTCTCCCTGTGTGTTTCGATGAAATCGAGCACGGTTTTCATGGGCTTTTCGTAGTAAATCGGAGAGCCGATGATGAACAGGTCACAGTCGACTGCCCCCGCATCCGCGGCCCTGAATGCCTCCACCTATGCACCGCCCTCCTTGAGCGCTTCCCCCATCCATCTTACGAAGTGTTCGGTCGCCCTGTTCTCGCGCTTCGTGTCGTAGATGATGCAGGATTTCACGGGAAAATATCAGAGAGGAGTATAAAAGGGCATTGGGGGGAAGGAGCCCATAAACGGAAGGTCATCGATCGAATAGCATTTCCTCAATCTTTTCTCTAAGAGGCGGCAACTCGCTTTTTACAATGTCCCATACTATCTCAATATCTATGCCGAAATAGGCATGGATCAGAATGTCTCTCAATCCTGCAATCTTCCTCCATTCAATATCGGAGCGTTCTCTTTTTACTTCTTCGGGGATGTTCTTCACAGATTCTCCTATGATCTCTAGATTTCTGACCACAGCGTCCTGAGTCATGCGCTCTTCTGCAAATTCTTCGAAACTCATTCCTCCAGTGTATTCTTCGATTCTCGCTATGGCCTCAAGGATATCCTCCAGATACTGGGAATACTCACGAGGCATATCTCACACTTCCCAAGATATTCTTCCTCAATCCGGGCTTTAAGGCATCGGATATGACCAGATCAACCTTTCTTCCGAGCCTTTCCTCCAAAAAGAACTTCAATTCCATATAGTTATCGAAACTCTTCTTTCCTTTCTCGAACTCCACAAGGATGTCCACATCGCTTTCTTTTCCTGCCTCGCCTCTAATGAAGGAGCCGAACAGTCCTATCCTTTTTACACCGTAGCGCTTTATTCTCTTCATCTCGGATTCGAGTATGGCAAGGATATCATCGGCGGACCTGACTTCAGCACTCATCGATATGAGATAGACATGTTTCTATATTTAGTTTTCGGAAATACGACAATGGGGATGGAAAATTGGATTGGAAAGAATGAAATAAAAGATTCTCTAAGAGGAAGAGTTCGAGAAAATGGGCGGATACGGAGAGGTGTAACATTAAGGTGGTGTGCAAAGTTGCGGCTAAGGTCGGTATTACGCAAAGCATATGCTGTGTTCTAAGGTGTCGTATTTTCGAATCTCCAGATTGAAATAAACAGAAAACTTGGAAAGTTAGATGGGTTGGTGATACATTTCCAGTGTTTGAGGTCATTCGGTAATAAAGAAATCTGCTCTACCCAATGATTGTGTTTGGGATTGGGATAAATGAAGCCTATAACCCATTTGTTCTTATATGGGAGAAGTTCTAACTTTCTGAAGTCCTTTATTAGTCCCACATCGTCTTCCCTGAAGTAAAAATGAAGGTTTCTAGGTGTGCCAGCAGCTTGGCTTATGCAGAGTGCTTTGAGTCACAAAGATGCGGTTCTCCCTTTAACGAAATGATAAAATCGATTTGCTTTCTGCCTGTAGGAGTGTCGATTTTTGCCTCTCTCTTAAACTTTTCAATTACATTTTCTTGCAAAAGCCTGTTGAGCAAAACAATGAGTTCGGCTTTGAACCACCCCTCTATGCGAGTGTCTGCTTCGGCAAACACCTCGAAGTACTCTTTTTTAGCGATAAACCAATCCCGAATATTTTGTATGATCAATTCCATCCGATAACCTCATTTCCTAGGTGCGATTTCATATAACGCCCCATTCCTGCCATGTCTGTTCTTAATTATCTCATTCCACCTTCACGACGTGAGCGCTGCACGAGATGCACGGGTCGTATGCCCTTATTATCCTCTCCGCCTCGAACTTTATTTTTTCCGGAGGTGAGTCTGCGAACTGCGGGAGCCCTTCCTTCAGAGCGAGTTCTATGTGCTCGAAGTTGAAAGCTGTCGGGGTGATGATGTTGGCGAACTCCACCCTGCCGTCCTTTCCTATCCTGTAATGATGGAGCAGAATTCCCCTCGGAGCCTCCACCGCCGAAACTCCTTCGCTTCCGTCGAATCTCAGCTCTTCCTTGGGTGGAGAATAGAGCTCCTTTCCCTCTATCATCTCATCCACCATATCAAGGGCCTCAAGTCCGAAATGATAGGATTCCAGAGCCTGCGCCAGATTGTTGAGATGGACGTTCTTTGACGGAAATCCGCTGAAGAACTCTCTCACCTCCTCCCGGAGGAAGCGGTGGTTGATGTTCAACCTCGGAAGAGCACCCACCATGAATCCCTTTCCGTCCATGTAGGACCTCTTTGTCGTGTTCGGAGGTATCACTCTTTCCCGTATGTATTTCAGGTAATCGGACGGCTGGAATTCGGGTCCTGCGATGGTCTTCATGTCCCCGTGATCGAGAGGGACCTCCTTTCCGTCGTGAAGGGCCAGGTGCTCTGTTTCCACGGTGGTCTCGGGGTAATCCAGACCGGCGAATATCTCGGCGCTCATCCTCAGGTCTTCCAGTATGTCCGCCATTCTTTTCCTGTATCTCTTCAGGTCATCGATGTCGAAGCTTTTGGTGAGACTTCCCGGCATCACGGTGCACGGATGGACCATCCTCCCGCCGATAATCTCCGTCATCTCGTTTGCCTTCCCTTTCATCCTGAAGGCCTTTTTCACGAGCTCCCTGTACTCGGGGACAGCGGCGAGAGCGCTCTCCTTCCCCACATAGTCCGGCCATGCCAGGAAATAAAGATGCAGGATGTGGCTCTGTATATGGGAGCTGTAAACAAGGAGTTTTCTGAGCTTTTCAAGGGTCTCAGGGGCTTCGAAACCCGGTGATGCGTTCTCGACGGCCTTAGCAGCGCCCACCGCGTGGATGACTGTGCATATCCCGCATATCCTTGCGGCTATCTCCGGTACCTCGGACCATTTCCTGTCCACAAGTATGGCCTCGAAATACCTTGCTCCCTCGTGCATCCCAAAGGAGACCTCCTCTATCTCTTTATCCCTCAGCCTTATGTTCACATGCCCGTGGCCTTCCACCCTGGTTACCAGAGGTATGTTTATCTCACTCACGCTCAAGCCTCCTGTAATATTTGTTGTACATCCCCAGGATGTCCTCATGGCTGTAGCCCATCTCTCTTAGCTTCTTACGGTGCGATTCCACGTTCATGTCCGAATACTCTCCCCTGCAGCCGGTGCAGTACATCCAGTTCTCAGGGCATCTGGCATCGCATCCTCCTCTGGTGACAGGGCCCATGCACGGCTTTCCCTTGTCCAGAAGGCATCTGTTCTCCCGGAGTATGCACTCGGTGCAGACGCTGTGCTCCCTATCCCTATAGTCCATCTTCATTATTACGGACTTCACGAGCTCCAGCAGCTCGCTCCTCTCGAAGGGACAGCCGTAAAGCATGTGATCGACATCCACATATGTGCCAAGTCCCTCGGGCACTATTGTCTTCAGAGGAATCACGGAGCCGTACTGTGTCTTCGCGGCGCTCTCCACCCCCACATCCCCGACCATGGTCTGGACTCCCCCGTAGCATGCGCAGGTTCCCAGGGCCACAAGCATCTTGCTCCTTTCCCTCAGCTCCCTGAGCTTCTCAACCTCGTGCTCGTTGGTGGGCGAGCCCTCTATGAAAACCATGTCGAAGACCCCGTCAAAGGTGCCGGTCTTGAGTATCTGCGCCTCCTTTATATCGAGAAATCCCAGCAGGTCGAGTATCGTTTCTTCAAGGTTCAGGAACTCTATAAGACAGCCGCTGCAGCTGCTGAGCGAGAATATGCCTATGTTTATCACAGAACCCCCTCCATTTCCTCGGGTTTCTCGGCCCATTTCACGAACTCGGCCACACTGAACACCGGACCGTCCTTGCATACATAGCGCCCTCCTATCTGGCAGTGCCCGCACATGCCCATGCCGCACTTCATGTGCCTTTCAAGCGAGACATATATCCGGTCCATGGTGAATCCTCTTTTCAGAAGCTCCTTTGTGGCGAACTTCATCATCACCGGCGGGCCGCAGACGAAGGCCGTGCTGTCCTCCGGAATTCTATATTTATCGAAAAGAGTGGTGACGACACCGACATCGCCCTTCCATGCGGAACATATGTCCTTCCTGTATTCATCGCATACATCAACGGTGACCTTCACATCCATCTCCTTCGCCCATTCTCCGAGCTCCTTTTTGTGGATTATCAGTTCAGGGCTCCGGGCACCGTAGAAAAGGGCAACGTTGCCGTAGCGCTCCCTGCTCCTTATGATATCGAGAATCGCCGCCCTGAGAGGAGCGAGACCTATGCCTCCCGCAACTATGAGCAGGTTCTTTCCCTCCATCTCATCCAGCGGCCAGCCCCTTCCGAAGGGCCCTCTTATACCCATCTCATCTCCGGGTTTCATCCTGTGTACGGCCCCTGTGACATTGCCCACGGACCTTATGGTAAGCCTCAGATTCTCATCCGCCGAGGAGTTTATGGATATGGGGGCCTCACCGTAGCCGAGCACCGAGACCTCCAGGAACTGCCCGGGCCTGCTGTCTATCTTCCTGTCGAAGAAGAAGGTCCTTGTATCGTCGGTTTCCTCCTCGATTCTTTCCAGCCTGACCGATGAGGGTATGTAGCTATTCCCCATGCGCCGTACCTCCCGTTATCCTTTTCAGGATGTCCCTCAGGTCGATGTCGGCATTGCAGACATCCAGGCATCTTCCGCAGCCGGTGCATGCGAATCTCCCGTATCTTTCCACGGGATAGTAGAACTTGTCGTATACTCTGTACTGCGCCCTTGCCAGCCTTTTTCCCCTGAAATTGTGGTCTCCCGCAACCAGACCGTATCTGAAAAGATGGCACGCATCCCAGACCCTCACTCTCTTTCCGTTGCCGTACAGGTCCGTCTCGTCCCTGACATCGTAGCAGTGACAGGTAGGGCATATCATGTTGCACTTTCCGCAGGCGAAGCACCTTTCCGCAATCTCCTTCCATACGGGGTGCTCGAGTCCGTCCCTCATGGAGGAGAATATCAGTTCGTCCGGTATCGGTTTCCAGTCCATGCTCTCTTCCACCCTTTTTATCAGCTCTTCCTTCGCTCTGAGATGCTCCTCATCCGCCTCGGGCAGGCTAAGGCTCGCGAGTATCCTCTTCCCCTCCTCACTCCCGCTCTCGGCTAGGAATCCATCGTTCAGAGGTGTGAGCCATATATCGTAATCCAGACCTGCATCGGAAAGCCCGCCGAACTGGGTGCAGAAGCACGACGGCATGGATTCGGTACAGGTCAAACCCACCACGAGGGTGTTCTCCCTTGCCGTTTTATAGAACGGCTCATCCATCTCCCCGAAGTATCTGTCAAGCATCCCGAGAGCCCTGACATCGCAGGCCCTTGCCCCGAAAATCGCTCTTTTCTCGGGTTTCAGCGCATCCTCGACCCTTCCCCGCGCATCGAAGCGGAATATCTCCTGATAATCCGGAAAGAACACCTTCTTGGGACCGAAGAGCGCTCTGACGCCATCCTGGGAAATGCTCTCCAAAGCCTCGATTCTGCGGAAGGAATCTCCCACTGGAGCGAAAAGAGAGCGCTCCCCTGCAATCTCTTCGAGAAGATGCCCGAGTTCCTCAACTGCCAGTATGTATCTCGCCCGGTAATCTTCATCGAAAAAGCCTTCGTGGACCACTGTCGATTCAGGCCTGTCTGGCGGCATGTGCGTGCCCATGAAATGCTTATATATATCACTTTCCTGTTTAGAACCGTCATTTTTTGACGGAGAGCGCAAAAAATGATGATAGAAAAGGCGGGTTCGGGCACGATAGAATCATCTCGCTTGGAAAGGGTACAACGGTTGGCGGATATGGGAAGTTTTCGGAGGGTGAAAGCAAATCAGCGAACAACTCCCCCTCATCTAACAGAGACGAAGATTTCTAAACCCTCATCCTTTGATCATTTTTCGATAACTATCTATCAATTGTTGACTGTGCTATCGTTCTAGAGCTCGGTGAGTGAACAACGTCGAAAGCATTTCTCTATAACTGCATAAAACCTATTTTTACTCATCTACGAATTTCTTTTTAGATATTTCTTTTTTATTGGTTACATCTGAGATATTTGTTATAAATTCCGCCTCCGTCGGTTTTGGCAATTCTTTTTTCGCCATCGGTTCGGGATTTAGGCTCTTGGTCACATCCTCTGCTTCTGTGGGTTTCGGCAATTTCTTTTCTTTTTTCTTATTTCCTTCTTTGCACATTTTTCCATCACCTCTTATGGAGATATAGCAAGATAAATAATCGATATAATGGATATAACTAAAAACACTAATGAAATCTTGAAAAATATCCAACGTGTTGTTAATTTCTTCTTGCCCTTTTCAAGAAAACTCTCGTTATTTATCAATAGGTGCTCTAAGAAAGAAATTTCATTTTCTTTTGGATTTGTAGCAAATCTTTTTAAATCTCCAATTTTCGTTCCTGCGGGTACATCTATTGGAAGAATGGTAAATATAGAAAACAATATAGAAAAAAACAAGAAAAGAACAGATAAAAAATAAATTAATGATTGGCTTTTATTGATAAACGTCTGAAAAACAAATCCGAAAAGAATTCCTGTCATAGCGATCAATAGAGATGCTTTATAGCTAAGAGAATCTATTGATGACCATTGCTTATCGAGAATATCTTTCGACGATTCTACAGCTAATTTCAATTTATTTGCATACTCTCTATTCTCAATTTCTATTTTGTTATGGTCTTTCACACTATTTAATTTTTCTAACATTCTTCACCTACCATATTTATAGCTATTTGCCCTAATTTCACTTAACGTCTGGCGGGTATCTGAAGTTTGCGGTCGAAGACCGCAAATTTGGGCGGAGCGACCAACGGGAGCGAAGCCAGATACCCGCCTGTTATACGCTGTGCCCCGATCGAGATTTTCCGTCTCACTTTTCCGTTTTGAACACAAGTAGCTCGCCTCCCTTCTTGTTTTTAATCCCAGTGTTGACAAATCCTAACTTCTTATAGAAAGGAATGGACTGCCATTTTTCCCACAAAGATTCTCCTCCTGGTGTTCCAAAGACCTCTATTTGATTCCACCTCTCATTCTCCATTTTATTTACCAATGCTTTAACCAGCATTCTACCAATACCACAGTTCTGAAACTCTGCACGGACGGTAAGACATGTTATAACGAGACTACTCTTGTCTCCCGAACATACAAATCCTATTCTTCGAGCAATTTCAGATGGTATTGCTTCTATCATCCCTGCAGGTTCGTTGCCAACATAAGCAATAAAACCGACAAATCCTTCAGAATTAAACACCTTTTCTAAGAACTGTTTAATCTTCCCTTCCTTAGCACGTTCCAATTGTTCACGAGAGTAGTAATTGTTTGGAATAAGTGGATGATGTGTTAAACATAGTTCACACTCATCATCAAAATTATCTGGGGTAATCAGCTGGATAGAAATTTCTTCAGTAGCAATATTATGTCGTTTGCGATTCGGCGACGGAAAAGATTCCTCTTGAGGTTGATACTCAATCCCAAGCTTAGAACAAATCCGTTCTTCAACAGATAACACTGGTATAGGAAAACCCGAGATTTCTTCACCATCTACAAAAACGGTTGTAAAAAAGTAGTCAATCCTTTTTCCCTCTAAGATTTGCTTGAGCAAGGCTTGTTCCGAGGGAGAGTATTTTTCCCTTGTGGAAAAATCAAAATTATATAGGTTTATGGTTTCCAGATTACAGTTGTACTTCTCACATAATAGTTTCAGCTTAGTCATTGCAGGAAAAACAGCCGGACATTGCGGAGAATAAAACACCCTATAGTAATCATTTAATCATCACCTCTCTTTTGATAGGGGCATGGCGTATAACTCAGTTATGTCCGAACTTTTGTTCGCATATACTTCTGATTTGAGGTGATATCCGAACTCATGTTCGTATATCTTTTCATTTGGGTGTGTGTCATTCCTCATCATGTCATCTTCTTGAAAGAGCATTATATTTTTCTATATAACCTTAACGCACATCCGTTCCTCGCTCCCCGTATCCTCTTCGTCATTCCACCACCTCCCAGTGTCCGGCTTTATCGGAGCCGACCCTTACTATGAGCCCCTTTTCCTTCAATTTTGCTATATTTCGTTTAGTGTTTCTCAGGTTTATCCCCAGAATCTCCGACAACTGCTCTGCGGTGATTTTCGGGTTCTCTTTCATTATTTCATATATTTTCCGCTCATTCTTGGAGAGCTCTTTTACGGTGTCTTTTACAGTGTCTTTTAGGGTGTCTTTTACCGTGACTTCGGGACCCTCAAGAACGACATGGAAGGAATGTTCTGAGTATTCGAACTCTATATCGGGAAGCCCCGCCTCCTTCATGGCCGCCTGCATACGGCCTATTCCAGTGCCCATCTTTTCCACGAATATGGTACGGGAAAGCAGCGATGCGATTATCGGGTTCCTTGTTCTGCTTATCTTTCCGAATTCTGAAGGCTTGAGCCACTTCACCAGTCCTCCTGGGTTGTATATGGCCAGCTTATTCCTGAATACTTCGACCATCACATCCGAACTCTTATCGAAATAGTCTCTGTGCATTATTGCGTTGACGATGGCCTCTCTGAATGCTGTTTCCGGGAACTGTGGAATCTCCTTTCTCCTCGCGCCTTCTATCTCAAACCTCACCTTGATATGCTTTTTCACGAAGTTTATGCTGTTCTTTATGTTTCCGAGTATCCCATCGTCATATATCTTCCTGTCCAGAATATCCACCTTATTGTCCGTGGCATACTCAGCACAAACGACCTTCGAAGACAGGAAGAACCTCGAAGGCTCTTTTGCGAAGAAAAGGACACCGGCGTTGTTAAGTTTCAATTCTCCCTTTTCTTCAACTGCTAAACCGAGATTTATCAGTATTGAAGGGACATCCAGTTCCGGAGAAAGTCCGGCTTCTTTCAGATATTCCCTCAATTTTTCCTCGTCAAAGTCATCGGGATATCTGAACCTCTCATTAATCTCCTCGTCAAATGTCTTTCTCCCCTCACTTATGCTGAAATTAAGTATCTCATCCCGAGACAATTTCTGAGAATTGGCACCTATACGTACGAAGAAGCCCTGCGAACAGGAATACGGTTTGTTCTCGCCTTCTGGAACCTCCACAATAAGTACTTTATCACTGAATGAGGATAGATTTAAGGTTATGGGAGGGTCGCAGTTCTTTGCAATGTCCGTTATCTGAGATTTCAATTTGTTGGTTATGTTGATTCCTTTAACATTCCCGTCATCGCTTATTCCGATAAATATCCGTCCGCCCTGAGAGTTCGAGAATGCAACCATCTCCTTAGATAATGATCTGTCCGCTTTCTCTTTGAACTCTATCAGCTGCCCCTCCCCTTGCTCGAGAATGAATTCGAACTCCTTTTTATTCAGAGCATTTCCCTCCATCACGACACCTCTTTTCTCTCCCCGGCCCCCATCATCCCGCCGATAACTTCCTTCACCTTCTCCCTGAGTTCTTCAAGGCTTCCCTCATTGACTATCATGATATTCGCCATCGCGATGACATTTCCGAGCCCCCAGGAGAGCTCTCTCATATCTCTCTGGAGCATCTTCTCGATGCTGTCGGATTCGTCGCCTCTCCCCCTCCTTTTAAGACGCTCGTATCTCGTTCCGGGTGATGCGTGCACCGCAATTATCGTGACATCACCTTTTTTCCTGAAAATCTCAACCTCTTCAAGGCTGCGAACGCCGTCTATGAGCGTTTTTTCAGGGTCCTTAATCCGTTCCGCCGTCCTCTCCGCCCAGATGTACGGCCCGTGCTCCTTTCTCTGAGCGTTTGCGAAATCGCCTATCCTGTCTGGCTCTATTCCCCTTTCCTTTGCCATTTCTCTCACAACATCTCCCATTCTCAGGACCTCATATCCCAGAGGAATTATGGCCCGTATCACCTCTTCCTTTCCTGCACCGGGCATGCCTGTTATGAGGAGCATGGTGGTACATGTAAACCGGCTTAAAATATGTTCGCCATGGAAAGTGATAAATAGGTAATGACTATTACGGTAATTATGGTTACCGTAATTGAAGTTCCCCGAAAGGAAGATAAGATGGTGAGAAGGATAAAGGGAAATCTCCTGATATATGGGCGCAGAAAGGTCGGAAAAACACATCTCTTGAAGAAAAAGATGGATTACGATGCTTATATGCTCGTGAAGCGGGGGGGCTCCATTCATGCGGAGGGTGCCGGTTTGAAGGAGATAGACAGCTATTCTCAGTTTAGGGAGATTCTGAGAGGGCTCATAGACGATGGAAAGGCCGTGGCAGTGGATGAGTTCCAGAGACTTCCGCGCGATTTTCTGGATTTCGTATCAACACTGAGCGGTGGTGGCCGCCTGATACTGACAGGCTCCTCCTTTCATCTCGTAAAGGATGTCTTTTCCCCGAAATCTCCTGTACTCGGCCTGTTCTCGGAGCTTCGACTCTCCCTGATATCGCCATCGGACATATTTCTGGCACTGTCGGAAGAGCTTGGTGCAAAAAAGGCCTATGAGCTATCTCCCTATCTCAGAGACCCATGGACACTGCAGTACTTCAACGGAGAGAAAACCCGCATAGATGACATACTCTATTTCTCCAGAAATGCTGTCAGGGCACTTGTGGGTGAGGTGTTTCTGGAGGAAGACCGCAGTCTTTCCATGACATACGAGGCGATCATACGCCAGCTATCCAGGGGAAAATGGAAGCTCAAAGGTATTGCGGATGTTATCCATGCGGCCGGGCTCATCCCTCGAAGCGACCCCTCTCTCATACGACCATATATACACAATCTGTTGGAGATGGACATAGTTGAGAGAAGGAAGGTGTATGGAAAGAACGAATACATTTATGCGCTCAGGTCTCCGGTGATGGACCTTTGCTTCTATCTCGATGAAAGGTTAGATTTCTTCGAGGAAAACACGGGAATCGAGCATATAAGCGAGATAACAGAGGAAAGGATGCCCAAACATATAGAGGCATTTACCGGGCACATGATGGCTGAGATATACGGCGGCCGTTTCGAGTATTTCTACTCAAAGAACTTTGACATAGACTTTGTAATAACCCGTGGAAGAAAAGCCGTGGCATCTGGAGAGGTCAAATGGAAGGACGATGTGGAGCGCTCCGAGATAAGGGATTCTCTTGAGAGAACAAGGCACATATCCGGGGAAAAGATACTGTTCTCAAAGAAATGCGTTGATTTCCCGGGAATAGTTTCCCTGTGTCCTGAAAAACTTAAAGAGATGCTTAAAAAATAATCACTCCACTTTCCTCTGCATCTCATACATATGCAGCATCTCTTGGCTTGTCGTTGCGTCCTCCGGCCCTCTGTCATCCCTCCAGTTGCCAGTGAATCTGGGGAACCTTATCGCCAGTCCCGCATCTTTCTTTATCTGTCCGTAGGCACAGGTGTGGTTCGGACTGAGGGTTATCTCCGCACCCAGAACCTCAAGCACGAAGTTGGGAACGAACCAGACATCCGGCTCCATTTTCGAATCGACCCTCGGATGCCTTTCCTCCGTGAGATACCGTTTGAAAATCTCAGGCAGTTTATCAAGGTCCTCGTCGGTGAAGCCGCTCCCCAGCTTGCAGACGGTCTCGAACATGTCCCTGTCAGGGTTATAGGCCGCCATCAGGAGGGCTCCGTACTTCCCTGCTCTTCTTCCGCGACCCATGAATGCGCCTACAGGAACCAGGTCAACCGTGTCCGTCATCTCGCTCTTGTAGTCCTTCTTGTACTTTATCCATGTGAATCCCCTCGCGCCTGCCCTGTAAACGGAATCTTCCGCTATGGACTTCGCCATTATCCCCTCGCAGCCCGCATCTATTGCCTGATTGAAGAAACGCTCCGCTTCCTCCGTACTATCGGTTATCAGTATCGTTGAAATCCTTATCCTCTCCGTTTCGGTGAAGCTGTCTTTGAGGGCTTTCCTCCTTTCCAGGTATGGCCTTACGGTCAGGTCCTCACCGTTCAGGTAAAGGGCGTCAAAGAGGAAGAGCAATACCGGAAATTCCTCCATCGCCTCCTCGACACCGTATTTTCTGCCTCTTCTGTGGGAAACGACCTGGAAAGGGAGCATCTCCCCGGTGCTCGGGTCTATCGGGACGCACTCCCCCTCGACAATGGCATCTTCACCCATGAAAGCCCTGCGGAGAGCGCTCGTTATCTCCGGGAACTGCTCTGTGAGGTTCTCGAGGTGTCTGGAAAAGAGCCTGACATCCTCGGATATGTGCGCCTGTATCCTTATACCGTCGTACTTGTATTCGAAGGCCGCCTTACCCCCCATCTTTTCCAGGATTTCCTCAAGGGTTCTCAGGCGCTCCGCAAGCATGGCCCTTATGGGAATGCCGACCCGGATCTTTATCTCTTTCAGGCCGTCGATACCCTTCTGAGCCAGAGTTCTGGCAACGAGACCCAGGTCGGAGCAGATGTTGTAGGCTCTCTCCACCTTATCTCTGTCCGATTTCTCTCCGAAGCTTATGGCAAGGGCATCCAGAATCGTCATGTCCGCTATTCCCAGCCTCAGGCGTGCAACGGCCATTCTCGCCAGATATCTGGCCTCAACCGGCTTGGAATCGTGAAAAAGATTTGCGAGCAGTTTCATTTTGAAATCCTGCGCTCCCTTACCCTCCTTCCTCGCAATCTCCTCGAATGTAGAATACACCCTTTCCACGGTGAGTTCCTCGGAGAATAGACTCATCTGCTTCTTTCTGGCAATCACATTCTCCGCCACTATGCCCACGTCACCGTGCCGCATGTAAAGCTCCTCGATCTCGCTCTCTGGTATTCCCGTGGCCTTGTAAAGCGATTTCAGAAGCAGTTTCTCGGCGATTCCCAGCTCAACCCCCATATAATCGGGATATATCTTCCCCTGGGTGAGATATATGACCTTGTCCATGAGTTCGGGGGGCGTCTTTCTGAGGAGTTCGACGAGATAATCGGTCATCTCCAGCCTTTTGGTGGTCGCCTCGATGCGCTCGAATGTCTCCGCTATGGCTGAGTAGAGCATGAGGGGAAATAGATGTGATGTTAAAAAAGATTAGGTGCTATGCCCCGGAGTTTCTCAGGAAGATTAAAATATGAGAAGTGTTGAGGATATAACGGTGACATAGGTATGCTCGTAAAACTTGAGATATACAACGATGGAGAATACTGGTGCGCTCGCGGTATAGGAGAGGACATATTCACCCAGGGAAAAACCCTCGACGAACTTATGAGAAACATAAGGGAGGCCGTGGAATTGCATTATGAAGATGCTCTGGAGAAAGGTGAGGACATAAGGATACTCTCGATTTCCGAGATAGAGGTGCGTCCCGTTGCCAAAGTTACCGGTAGTTAGTGGAGATAAACTGATAAAACTCCTCAATCGATTGGGCTATGTTATGGAGAGGCAGAAGGGGAGTCATGTCCGGCTCAGAAAGATAAGCGCCCTCGGAGAACACAACATAACCGTTCCAAGGCACCCGGAAATTGCGAAAGGCACATTGAACGACATACTCTCAAAAGTATCTCTGTGGAACAATATATCAAAAAAGGAACTTATAGAGATGCTGGAGAAGGTATGAACTTTTTCAACCGTTCCTTTTCGGAATTTTCAGTATGGGTTTGATGCGCTCGAATGTTTCCGCTATGGCCGATTAGAGCATGGGGGTAGATTGATGTCTGATTAAAAAGATTGGGTAGAGCAGATACACCGAGCCTTGTTTAAAATGTTCTATCAATTGAAGATAAATATCATTTTCATCTAGCATAGTGTTACGAATATAAAAATCTTGTTACCGAAAATATTTTATATATGCGGGATATGTCGTAACATGAAAACCAGAAACTTGCTACGAGGTGATTAAAATGGCGTGTTTCCTTGTACCTGCGGGTCAGGCGGTTATAACAACCCTTGCACAGAAGCTTATAGGAAAAGAAAGGGCTGAAAAGATGCATCTAAACTGGCTGAACATAATGCTGTGGGGTGGCGTTATACTCCTCGCTGTTGAGCATGTTTGGCATGGTGAAATCGTACCTTGGCCACCTTTCTTAACAGCCATGGAAAATCCAGCGGATGTCCCTGTAATGCTCTATGAAATGGCCACCATTGGCGGTGCTATGTGTATAGTGATAACGGCTTTCTGGGTGGCACTCGTCAAGCTTTCACATGCCCTCACGGGAGAGATTGCAAAGAAAGAGCCCATGGAAAGTTGAAGGAGGACTAAGAATGTGGCTTGTAGTTATAAGCCTTGCAGCCATCATCGTAACTGCAATATGGTATATCAGCGACAAGGCTAGGGAGATATACAATGTCGGCTTTTTGGCTCTTATACTGTGGGGTACAGCCATAATGGTCTTCGTCGACCATGTAATGGGCTATCTTGCTGAAGGCGGTGAGTTCATCGAGGCAAGTCCCGAAGCAACGCTTCTTTCAGTAATCATGCTGATGACTGCACTTGGAGTCTGGGAGGTCGTCCTACTAATAAAAGACCCGAAAAACTTGTTGAAAATGGGTTTAAAGATGTAATCCGCGAATGAATGCCATCCCCCCATCAATATCTTTTTTTCAATAATTAGTTTTTAGGTTAAATCACAAAATAGTGATTAATTGCTTCGGAGAATTTTCTTAACAATTTACCAGATAATCGATAATTTTTAGCTTTTCGGCGATCGATTCGATGCGCTCGAATGTCTCCGCTATGGCTGAGTAGAGCATGGGAGGCTATAGGAGATGGGATTAATAAGTTATGTTTGGATTTTGCAAAAGCCTAAATATCCATCCGCCTATGTCCCATTGATATCATGAAGGCCACCAAAAAGGACATTTTGAAATGGCTCAAAGAAAAAAGGGACACGGACATGCTAATCGACAGGGAGTGGTTCGTGCAGGAGAGCGAGGAAGGCGATGCGATATTCGCAAAAATGGACGCTCTCCCCTTCGGTATAGGCGTGCGGTTCATAGACAGCTATGCCGAACTCATTCTCTACACCAACTTCGAGACAGCCACGCTTAGCAAGGACGAGCGTCTTGAGATATACAGGAAACTTCTCATACTCAACGACGAGAACCACATGGTCAAGGCAACTATCACGGGAAGGAACGACGAGATCGCTCTGAGAACCGACCTCGATCTGAAAAGTCTCAGCAGGGAAGAGTTCAACGATGCCATAGTTTCCATAGTCATAGGTGCGGTTTCTTTCCAGGAAATCCTGGGAATAAAGGGCGAGGACGAAGAGGAGGAGGCCGAAAGGATAATAGAGTTCGTTCTCGATGCTCTCCAGACAAAGAGCGAGAAAGAGGTCGTGGACATGCTCGTGGAAAAGACCGGCATGAAAAGGGAAGATGCAGAGGAAATCGTGAAAAAGGTGAAAAAAGACTGGAGACCCAAGCCTCCCGAGGGCATGTACCGGTAGCTCTTTTAAAAAGAGGCTTCCACCGAAAACAAGCTGCAGGGCATGGGAATTAAAACATCTTGGAGAATGTGAGGTGCCCTTTCTCCCGCATCCCATAACTCAGAAGGGTTGTGAATGGCCCGGGCAGATTCTCGCTTTCGCCCTCTATCCTCTGAAGGCTAAGTTCTCATCCGCCGAGTCTTAATGGAATGGATGATAGCCCCGGGCAGATTCGAACTGCCGTCCAGGGATCCAGAGTCCCCGATGATTGACCGCTACACCACGGGGCTATTGTGTTTGGGGTGTTAAAAACGGCTGGTATTTAAAATTGATGCATCGAGTTCTTCGCCTTTTTTATGGTGCCCGAGGTTCTTATGGTCTCGATCTTCAGGCCGCTATCCTCGAAGTTCATGGCCTCTATCGCCTTTTCTTTATCCGTGTGTGAAACCAGGATTATGCCCCGGTTGCCCTTGAAGACCGTCAGTTTCATCCTTACCCTGTGAATTCTCCCTCTCCTGTTTATGATATCTATCATCTCCTTTCTTGGGAGGGCTCCACGGCCGTGCACTCTGAAGACAATGTATCTCTTCCTGAAGTTCCTTACTGCCACAGGGGGAAATGCTTTCCGTTAAATAGGTTAGTATCGTATCCTGAAACCTGCCTCACCCTGCGGTTCTTCCCAGATTATCTTCGCATCCGTTACCCTCGCATAGGGCTGCCTGTGCCTGCACCACTCTATAAGTTCCTCCACCGCGCTCTTCTCGCCCTCGAACACCGCCTCGACCCTTCCGTCTGGAAGATTCCTTACCCAGCCTTTCACCCCGAGCTCTATGGCTTTCCTCTCGGTGTTCGCCCTGAAGAAGACACCCTGGACCCTTCCTTCGAAATAAACATGCGCACGGGCGATCATGGTTGGGAATATGCGGGAGAAGAAAAAGCTTTTCGATGATTTTCACATTCGGGCCATATCTCTTTTCACCACCACGACCAGATCCGCAACGTTTGTTCCCGTGTAACCTGTCCTTATGGCTCCGCCTGTCTTTTCAAAGAAGGATGCGGAATCGCTGTTGTTCAGGAATTCTTCCGTGTCCAGACCTTTCTCCTCCGCAATTTTCAGTGTGTATTCGTCCGCTATGGCACCCGCATACGGGCTGTTCCCGTCTATGCCGTCGGTTCCCAAGGATGCTATCGTTCCCTCAAAGCCCAGGGACAGGGTTCTCAGCACAAGCTCCTGATTCCTCCCTCCCGTGCCGTTTCCCCGCACTTCTGTCGTGGTCTCTCCCCCCATGACGGCGGACATCCGCATACCTGCGATGCTTTCTGCGATTTCCCGCACATCTCCCCTGATTCCGTGGAATATATGATGGTCCATTCCGTGAGATGTCAGGACCACGGATGCATGGTTCACAGTCCTCCGGTTATCTGCGATTATCAGGTTCAGGTCCGCATTGCCCCTTTCCTTCCTCTCCCTTATCGCCTTTCTCACGCCTTCGGATACATTGTCCCACAGTCCGTACTTCCTCAGTATCTCCTCGGCCTTCTCTCCCTCATCTTCAACCGCGACGGTCGGACCCGAGGCTATTGATGGCAGGTGATTGTCCACAACATCGGAGATTATCAGGGAAATGATTCCGGCAGGTCTCAAATATGCCGCCAATCCCCCGCCTTTGACCATTGAAAGGCTCCTGCGCACCGTGTTCAGCTCCCATATGTCCGCTCCTTTTTCCATCATCTCCTTCGTCATCCCTGTAATTTCCTCAAGGCCCACATCAGGATGCGGCAGACAGAACATGGACGAACCGCCGCCGCTTATCAGAACGATGGCGAGGTCATCCTTTCCCAGGGATTTGGCCAGTTCAACAGCCTTTTCCGTGCTTCTGACCGTCTGCGCGTCGGGAAACGGATGTGCTGCCCTTCTCACCTCGATGTTTCCGATCCTCTCCTCCTTTATCGAGTTCACAATCCCGTAATCCACCCTCTCGCCCAGTATTCTGTCCAGAGCCAGGGCCATATGATAAGCGGCTTTCCCCATACCTATGACCGCAAGCCTGCCTTTTAGAGAGAATTCTCTGCCACCGATATCCAGAAAATTGCCGGAAAGGCTCACGTTTTCGGGTATGGTCGTATCCGGGTGAACGGAAGCCATGGCCTTTTCCAGGGCATCCAGCACGAATTCCCTTGTCTTTCTGCACTCTTCCGGAACATTCGATAACTCGTTGTGATTTTTTATAAAGGAGCGCTCGTCCAGACAATTTCTATCTCTATTTTCCATATGCAAATAGAACCGCAGGAAGATATTTTAAAGTAGCGGTCCGAATTCCTTATATCACTTTTACGAAAACTTTATATAGTTTTTTGTTTACAGGCAGTTTGCGTATTTAAAAATAACGCAGGTGGATTCCTTGAAAGAGATCGGACAGATAAGGACGGCCAATCGTTCCGGACTCCTTGTGGCAAAGGCAAGGAGCGTCATCAGGGCAGGCACACCGCTCTTCGATGCCAAGGGAAGAAAGATAGGCACGGCCCTGAGAACTTTCGGTCCGGTGAAGGCACCCTATATCACTGTCAGGCCGGAAGGCGAGATGGATCTGGGAATCCTCGGAGAAAAAATCTACACAAAGGGGGATAAAAATGCCAAGAAAGAAGAAAGAACTCGTCATAAA
>JAJRVK010000063.1 GCA_024277315.1 archaeon
ACGATAAACCACATATGAGTCTGAACTTTGATAACGCTGAGACTCCCGAAGAAGCTTTCTGGAGAAAGCTTCCGGAGGAAAAGATATTCGAATATGAGAGGTGGTTACTTGAAATGTAAAATGAATTCGGGATACTACAGATAGGAAAATACGGAAAGTTTTAAACCGGCGGTGCCATTTGGTCCCGTGATTCAGGGACTTTGTTACATATGCGGTAAACCTGCCGTGCATGTCTGTTCCGTATGCGGGAGCGCGGTCTGCGGCGAACATTACGTTTCGGAACTCAGAGCATGCTCGTCCTGCGCCTCGAGAATCGGAAGAGATAAACTGCCCCCAGATCTTGAGCCCGAAAGACTCTAGAGTATGAATATTGCCGCTGCAATGGCTGTGACCCAGTGCTCATCATCCCCCTGTATGGATGCGCCTACGGAGCGGACATCACTGACCTGCTCTTCGTCTATGTCTGTCAGGGATGCGAGCATGTATGCCGCCATGTCCTCGGCAACCTGTCTGGCCTCATCGAGACCGACATGGCCGTGGTACTCGGATATGTAGCCATAGTGTTCGTTGTCGGAGGGTCGTGCGAGCCCGACGGCCGCACTCACAATCCCTCTTTCATAGGTGGTTATCTGCGACATCACGCAGAAGGTTATCTGCCCGTCCATCAGCTTCTTCAGCCCCTCTTTTTTTGAGATTATCCTCGTGCCCGGTGGATATATGGATGAGACGGATACGAGGTTCAACCGTTCTATCCCGGCATCTCTCAGGGCCATCTCAAAGCTGAGAAGTTTTTCATCCGCCTTGCCTTTTCCGGATGTGAAGAATACTTCTTTTGGCACCAGTACGGTCATAAACGGAGAATCAGATGTCGGTATTTAAGGGTTATCTGGAAAACCCGCTGCCGAGCGTAAAAATAATTTCAGATATGATTTAGGGAATAAGTTTTTATTGGCAAAGCAATACCTTTGTTTATGAAAACCGTTAACGTGTTCCCTGTCACAAGAATCGAATCGGAGGGAAAACTCATCCTGTACCTTAATGATGACGACATCATAGAGAAAGCATATTTCTACCCTTCCATGCCTATAAGAGGATTCGAATACATGCTCGTGGGAAAGGATATGGAATTTCTGACAACTGCGGCTATGAGAATATGCGGAGTATGTCATGTAACTCACGGTATAGCTGCTGCGGAGGCGGCCGAAGATACGCTCCAGCTCATTCCACCCAGAGACGGGCTGATTCTGAGAGAGATGTGTGGGCTGGGCAACAGGCTTCAGAGTCATGCCCTTCATATGCTTTCCATTTTAAATGACCTGTTCAAAGGAGACAGGGAGATTATGAAAAACATCTTTGCGATGCTGGAAAGTGCCAATGAGATAGTTAAGATAACCGGACATGAGAGCGTCCATCCCTCCAATATATGTGTTGGCGGAATGAGAAAAAACATAAGCGAAAAGGGAATGGAAGAGATAATAAAATATGCAAAAGAATACAAAAACCTTATGGAAGATTTCAGGAATCTTCTCGTCGAAAGTCTCGAAAAACTGAAGGACGAGGGAGCGCCGGAAACCATGGGAAATGTAAGATTACCCACGCTTGCAACCCACCCCTATTACGGTGATTCCTCAAAAATAGATATTCTGGACATCTCTCTCATGCCACCTGGAGAATATTATGATTCTGAGCTTGCAATGGAGGAGAGTGCTTCGATTCTGGTGAAATATAAAAACGAGATTACCGAAGTTGGACCAAAGGCAAGAATGCGCTCTTTCTTCAAATTCACCGAAAAAGTTCCGCTTTCCATTAATGTGGCATATGCAGATGATGCAATACTCGGCTGTGAAAGGATAATTGAAGCATGTGATGAGATAAATATAAACGGAAAGACAAGGATGTTTTCCGCCCCCAGAAAAGGAAGGGGGATGGGCGTGCATGAAGCGCCCCGTGGAACGAACATGCACGTCCTTTCTCTGAGGGAGGATGGGATAATTTCGGATTATAGGATTGTTGTGCCCACAATGTTCAATATATCTGTTATCGACAGGGCTCTTGCAGGCGCTCCGAAAGATTTTGCCGAACTCATCGTGCGGAGTTACGATCCCTGTCTCTCGTGTGCCACCCATATGGTCCAGATAAAGGAGGAAAAACTCTCTGAAGGTGGTGTGTTATGAAGGCGATTTATCTGAAACTTTCCGACTGCAGCGGATGCATGATGAATTTTCTGGGAGTTCTATCACTTGAGGATGTGGAGCTCGTTTACTGTCCGAATCTTATGGATGAAAGGGAGATGAAGGAAGCTGATGTCGGATTTCTCAGCGGAGCTGTCTGTCTGCAGTTTGAAGAGCATATTGAAATGCTGAAAAAACTTAGAGAGCTGTGTGATGTCGTGGTGGCCGCGGGTTCATGCGCCTGTGTCGGAGGTATAACCAGATTCTGCAGGGGAAAACAGGACCCTCAACCGGAGCATCACACCTTTCTTCCGGTCTCCGACTTTATAGGGGTAGATTATGCAATTCCCGGATGCCCCGTGTCCTCCGAGATTTTAAAGAAATTCATAAACGCTTATAACAAAAATATGGATACCTATCTCATTCCTTTCAGGAATCTCGTGAAGAAAAAGAGGGCGAGCGGAGAGGATTTGCAGGACGAGATAGTTGCAAAAGGACTGTGTGTGGGCTGCGGAATGTGCGCTCTCTCCTGTCCTGTTGAGGCGATAGAAATGATGGACAGACGACCGGAAGTGAGAATGGACAAATGCATAAGATGCGGGACATGCTATTTCAGCTGCCCGAGAAACTTTGTAAATCTCAGAAAAGTAGATGCGGAGGTGATATGAATGTTTGATGGAGAGATAGGGGAATACATCGAGGCATTCAGAGTGCGAACAAAAAATGGAGAGCTTGGTGTGACAACCACCTATATAGGATATGCTCTTGATAAAAAGATAATAGACGGTGCAATCGTGGTCAGGGCGGATGAAAAATGGAAACCTGAAACGGTTGTTATCAAAAAGAGCGAGGAACTTCTGGATGCGGTGGGCACAAAGTGGGTCATATCGCCCATGGTGAATGCAATAGTCGATGCTCTGAAGATAGAGAGGCTCGAGAGGATAGCCATAATAGGTACTCCCTGCCAGTGTCAGGCAATACGGGACATGAAGGAGTATCCCATGCAGATGGGCGATCTTCTTGAAAGAGTGAAGCTCATCGTAGGAGTGTTCTGCATGGGGTCATTTACCCGCGATGGTTTCAGAACAATGATAGAGAAGAAATTCGGAATACAGCTCCCCGATATCCTCAATGCCGAGATAACAAAGAACAGTTTCAGGGTAGAATTGAGGGACGGAAGCATCAAAGAAATAAGTCTGGACGAATTCGAGGAAAATGTTCAGATACCGTGTCTCACATGCGGAGATTTCACCGCCGAGTCATCGGACATATCTTTCGGAAATGTAGGTGGGGGAGAGGGATGGAAGGCCGCCATCGTGAGAAAAACACATGCTATGGAGATCTTTGATATGGCCGCAAATGAGGGATATTTGGAAGCAGAGAGGCTTGAAAATCTGGACATCATAAAGAAGTATGCTGGAGAAAAAAAGGAAAGAGCGGAGAAAATGGCCGAAAAATTCAGGATATAGGGACTAAACGCGGGTCAATATGAAAATATCAGAGGTAGTGCCCGTCAGGATGTACTCTCCACTGTGGGGGATAACGGAATTATGTTCAGAATCCCTGCTTTTTCGTTATAATCGATTTTCACATCGATTTTAAACACATCTCTTATGTTGTCTTTTGTGAGAACATCCTGGGGTTTGCCTGCAGAATGGATTTTACCTGTCTTAAGAAGTATCATTCTGTGACAATATCTGCTGGCCAGATTCAGGTCATGAGAAACCAGAACTATTGTCAATCGATTCTTTATTGCAAGTTTCCTGAGGAGTTCCAGAATTTCCAGCTGGTGATTTATGTCCAGATGCAGTGTGGGCTCATCGAGAAGTAGTATCTTAGGTTCCTGCGCCAGAGCTCTTGCAATAATCACTCTCTGTTTCTCACCTCCACTGATTTCATCTATCAACCTATCGGCAAGATGCTTTGTATTTGTGATTTCCATGGCTTTTTTTGCGGTTTCAATATCTTCAGAGCCTTCCTGTTCCAGCCTGCCAAGATGTGGAGTCCTGCCCATTAAAACTATATCGAAAACCGTAAATGGAAAGTGTATCGCAGAGTCCTGCGGGACGACACCGATATTTTTTGCAATCTCTTTCCTCGACAGTTTCCGTATATCCGTCCCGTCTATGAGAATAGAGCCTTTTTTTGCCTCCAGAACCCTGTTGATGCACCTAAGCAACGTTGTTTTTCCGGAGCCATTAGGACCGAGAATACCCAGTATCTCCCCTTCAGACACCTCAAATGTGATGTTTTCCAGAACTTTTCTGCTGCCGTAGCTGAACTCCACACCTCTTATTTTCAGCTTCATATTACCATCCTGTTGTTCTCCTCCTTTTTCTCAGCAAATACAGAAAGAAAGGTGCTCCGAGCGAAGCCGTGATTATTCCCACGGGAAGTTCTGTGGGCTGGATTGCCGTTCTTGCAAGCGTGTCCATCCATATAAGAAATATGGCTCCTACCAGACAGGAGGATGGCAGTAAGATGCGATGATCCGGACCGACCACAATCCTCATGGTATGGGGTATTATAAGTCCCACAAATCCTATAATCCCGCTCACGGAAACTGCTGCTGCGGTTATCAGGGATGCAAACACAAGAACAATCTTTTTGACATTCTCAACATCTGTTCCCAGACTGAGGGCATGTTCCTCACCCATCAACATGATGTTCAGGTCTCTGCTGAAAAACAGTATTACAAGCATGCCCAGAACGATCAATGGAAATGCTATGATGACCTTGTCCCAGCTGCTTGCCCAGAAACCTCCCATCAGCCAGAAAACTATGCTGCGGAGCTCCTCGCCTGCGATATATTTCATAAGTGATACCTGGGCCCAGAAGAACGAACCTGTGGCAATGCCTGCAAGCAGAAGGGTTTCCATCGGCACCCTCTCCCCGACTTTTGCTATATTATATACCAGAAACACGGTCAGAAGTGCGAAGACAAACGCCATAAAGGGAACGGCGAATATCCCTGCACCGAGGCCTATTCCAAGGACAATGGCCAGGGATGCACCGAATGCAGAGCCGGATGATATGCCGAGAATATAGGGAGATGCCATAGGATTTCTGAAGAGACCCTGCATCGCACAGCCTGCGACAGCGAGCCCAGAGCCGACGAGAGCGGAAAGGATAACCCTCGGCAATCTCACTTCCAGGACAATTATTCTGTAGCTCTCGGGCCACGAGCCCTGAAAATTAAATAGGATTTTGAATACTGTGGCCATGGGTATTTCTGCAGGACCTATGGAAAGGGCTCCGATGAAACTGAGAATGAACCCAACCATCAGAGAAAGAAGTATGGCTCTCCTCAACCGTTTTATTTCGATGTATTTCTCTGTTTTATCCTCTTCCATCCTAAAGCACCCTTATGCTCTGATATCTCGGGTTTCTTCTGACCATCTCCGTGTAATCTTCGGCAGATTCGAACCATGATGTGCTCACCTTTTCAAGGTACTGTTCTGCGAGATTCTTTGCCTCAAGCATCTCGGATTGCGTTGGAGAGCGCCAGGGTATATCCGGTACAGGGATATATCCTGTGATGTGAAAGGGAATCATGGGGTCAACATCCGATATGAATCTGGCAATCCTCTCGATTTCATTTGCATCTATCATTCCGGGTATGAGAACAGTGCTGGCACTCAATACCACACCCCTGCTGTAAATCTTTCTGAAATTACTCAGGACTCTCCGGTTCGAGACTCCCGTATATTTTTTATGCAGGTCATCCGAATATGCTTTTATTGTGATGTTCATTTCATCTATGTGCTCAGGAGGCATGTTCCATCCTGTAGAATGGCCTATTTTTGTTCGGATACCGAGTTTTTCATGGCAGAATTCCGCTATTGCTTCGATGTCCGGACAGAGCGTGGGCTCTCCGCCGATAAAATGCACTCTTCGTAGATTCAGGTTCCTCAGGGCGTCCATAACCTCTTCAGGGGCGAGAGCTTTTCCCTCTTCCTCTGTACGCAGTTTATATGAACATCCGAGACATCTGAAATTGCACCTTGCAGTATGGATGTTCGCCCGTCTGTATCTCTCAGAGTAGGTCACTTTTCTGATGATACCTATCATAGGAAACCGCCTAGTCGAAGAGTTCTGGATGGAGGTCGTGTGCTATTTCTTCAAGCACCATCCAGGCTCTTGGACCGACACCGCTTATTTCACTCAGTTTATAAACTCTGTTATTTTTCACGGCATTTATACTGTCCCATCCGGGTCTGTTTTTCACATCATCCACAGTCGTTTTGGTGTACCACTGGATTAAAATTACATCCGGATTCCTCTCAATGATGTACTCCGTGCTGAGTATGGGATACGAGGTCGGTTCGTCTGCGGCAATGTTTATCCCTCCGGCTTTGTATATAAGGTCATTTCCCTCAGTATTCGGCCCGGCACATTTTCCTATCACGGATGAGGTCTCGAAATATACGAGAGGTCTCATTGTTCTGTTGAGTCCTTTTGTCTTATTAACAATCTCATCTATATGCATCTGCATCTCGGAGACAACACTTTCTGCTTCTTCTCCGTCGTCCGTGAGAAGGCCTGCCATACGGATTCCGTCCATAACGTCTTCCAGGGATTTTTCATAGGCAACATAATATATCGGTATTTCCTCCTCGAGACTCGATATCGCATTTCTGGAGTATGGATATGCGATGATGAGATCCGGTTCCATCTCTATAATCTTCTCAAGGCTGGGGTTCCATGCTTTGCCCACAGTTGGCTTTTGACGCACTTCCGGAGGATACCCCTTCTCAGCGGTTCCATTATCGACACCCACTATCTTATCGCCGCAACCGATGGCATAGAGGGTTTCTGCATACCCTGGGGTGAGAACAATTATACGTTCCGGCACATCAGGAAGTACCACGGTCCTTCCTTCTCCATCTATTACCGTAAGATAGGGATTTTCTGTTGTTGTCTGATTTTCCGACATCTGGGCGAGGATGTATCCTCCGCCAAATGCCGCGCTTATCAATATGATTATAGCGAGCCATATTCCGACATGTTTTTTTATTTCCGACATTTTTTCACCTTCGTGGCAAATTTTTGAATGTTGTGTTACGGAAATGCAACATATATATGAAGATTTCGTGCTAACATTTTTTATTTTGTGGCACGATTTTCGTAATCCACGAAAAATGCCTTAAAATGCCGTTAAAACTTCGAAACAGAATTCCTATAACCAATATTTATGGCACCAGTTACCAACAAAAAACGAATTCTGACATGAGGTAAACGAAAAGAATATATGCTATGAATGATTCGGACTGTACAACTGATAGGAGGCACAAAAATGTTGGGCCCAATCGCCGCATCTATAATCGCCCTCGTAACATATCTGACCCTG
>JAJRVK010000064.1 GCA_024277315.1 archaeon
GTCTGCTGAGGAACGAAATTGCACGACTGGAGAAGGAACTTAAAAAACTTAAGGCCGAGATGCGGAAACTGGCAAAAGGATGGGAGAAAAAGCTTGAGGTCCTTGTGGAGGAACTTGAGGTGGAGAGAGACCGACTGGAGGTTATTTCGGAGATGGGTAAAACGGAATCCGTCTGTGTGATATCCGGTTGGGTGCCAGTTAAAAATACGGGGTCGCTGGAGAAAATGGTCAGAAAATCCACGGATAACCATGCACTCGCATTCTTCGAAGAACCGGATAATCCCCAGGAGGTTCCTGTGAAAATGGCAAATCCCGAGTGGGCGAAACCGTTCGAATTCCTCACAAAGATGTTTGCACCTCCAAAGTACAACGAGATAGACCCCACCATAATAATCGCACCGATTTTCATAATCTACTTCGGCCTCATGCTCGGCGATGCGCTCTACGGGGTCATAATCACCATTGGAGGATATATAATCTACGCCGGAATGGGGCGGGTGGATGAGGCCACGCGACACTTCGGGACGGTAATAACCCTGGCGGGTATATCGACCGTAATCTTCGGCATACTGCAGGGAGGATATCTGGGACCTTTCAGCGATCAGGCCCCGAACCTTCTTCAGTTGATTGGGATAAACGTACCGTCCCTTCTGGACTCCATGAAGGACCCGATAACCATGCTCGTGATGGGTCTTTTGATTGGTCTGGCACATCTGAACCTCGGGCTCATCCTGGGTGCGATTCAGAACATAAGGAACGGTAACAAGAAAGAGGCGCTCTTCGGTCAGGTGACATGGTGGGTTCTCCAACCAGCCGGCTTCATACTCATATCCGGAAAGCTCTTCAAATGGTTCGAGTATTCCGGTGATGTGTATATGATATCGTGGATACTCATATTCGTAGGCATGGGCATGCTCATAGTACAGGAAAAGGGGCTGTTTTTCTTCGGAATAACCGGTTTCATAGGAAATTTCCTCTCTTATGCCAGAATTCTGGCTCTCGGACTCGGGACTGCTGGGATAGCTCTAACGGTAAATATGCTGGCCACGCTTTTGATAGGCGCCGCATCTCAGAGTCTGATGCCTGTGTGCGGAATCGTTGCAGGGCTCGGAGCGGTGTTCGGCATAATATCTCTTAAAAAACCGAGAAAGAGATACAGGATGGCGGGTGCCATGTTACTCGTCTTCGGTCTTGTTGGCATCGTGAGTGTTCAGGCGGCTTTCATACTCGTCGGAGCGCTTATGTTCGTAATAGGACATATAGTAAATACAGGGCTTCAGGCCATGGGCTCGTTCGTCCATTCTCTGAGATTGCAGTATGTGGAATTCTTTGGATACTTCTATGAAGGTGGAGGAAAAGAGTTCCAGCCCTATGCAGAAAAGAGAAGGATAACCGAAGTCAAGGAGGTTTATGAATGAAAAAAGGAAGAATTTACGGGGTGTTGACAGTTCTCGCACTCCTGTTTGCAGCGTACCTTGTAACGGGACTTGCCAGCGCTGAGCAGGTCATATATCTCGAAAACGGAGATAGCAGAGAGGCAAGGGTGGATGAGACGGTTACCTTTGTATGCAACGAAAACACATCCACATATATCTGGAATTTCGGTGACGGAGAAGTGCTTACAACGAATCTTTCCACGGTGACTCATGTTTATTCCGAAGCCGGGGAGTTCCGGCTAAATGTCAGTGCGGCCAACGGTACGATTCTCATCGAGTATGGTATCAAGGTGATATCTACCGACGGAGACGGAGCGTTTCTTGCACTCATAGGTGCGGGCCTGGCAGTGGGGATTTCAGGCATGGGTGCCGGAATCGGTGTGGGAATAACAGGTTCGGCGGCTGCCGGGGCAACGGCATCTCATCCGGATAAGTTCGGAAAATATCTCCTTTTTCAGGCCCTTCCGCAGACTCAGGCCATATACGGGTTTCTGATAGCCATTCTTATACTTGTAGGTACAGGGATGTTCTCGGGAGGATATCCGATACCCATCGGTGCTGGATTGGTGGCGATAGGTGCGGGACTTGCCGTGGGAATAGCGGGGCTGAGCGCCATAGGTCAGGGCATAGCCGCATCGGGAGGCATCGGTGCTTACTCCGAAAAAGAGGATGTTTTCGGAAAAGGGATAGTGTTCTCGGTACTTCCGGAGACTCAGGCCATATACGGCCTTCTAATAGCGATACTTCTGATGGTCTTCGGAGGGCTTCTTGGCGACCCGAGCGGTGCGGCCAGATACGTGGGTCCTGACGGCATAAGGCTGGGTCTGACGGCCATAGGTGCGGGACTTGCCGTTGGAATAGCGGGGCTGAGCGCCATAGGTCAGGGCATAGCCGCAGGCTCCGGAATAAGCACCACGGCCGAGAAACCGGAGATGTTCGGAAAAGGGATAGTGTTCTCGGTACTTCCGGAGACTCAGGCCATATACGGCCTTCTAATAGCGATACTGCTGATGGCTTTCAGCGGAATAATGGGAGAGAAGACGCTCGGACTCGGAGGAATTGCTCTGGGAATTGCCGCCATAGGTGCGGGACTTGCCGTGGGAATAGCGGGGCTGAGCGCCATAGGTCAGGGCATAACGGCAGCATCCGGAATAAGTGCCACCGCAAAAAGGGCGGACACCTTCGGAAGGAGCATGATATTCTCCGTGATGTCCGAAACCTTTGCCATATTCGGCCTCCTCATAGCGATACTTATAGTGATATTCGCAGGAATAATGGGGTGAAACATTGGACCAGAAGGCCCTTGAGAACATAATCAGAAGAATCGAGCATGATGCGAACACCAAGATAGAGGAGTATCGAAAGATGGCTGAAGAAAGGAGAAGGAAGATCCTGGAAAAGGCCAGAAAGGAGCTCGAGAAGGAAATCGGAGAGTTCTCCGCCAGAAAGGACAGAGAGATAAGGAACATGGTGAACTACATAATCTCCCAGGCAAAGATAACCGGAAAGAGAAAAATACTAGAAGAAAGAGAAAAGGGGATAGAAGCGGTATTTCTTGAGGCTGGAAAGCGTGCGGAGAGCGATGCGCGATACAAGTCCTATCTTGAAATGGCACTCAGAAAAGCGAAAGAAAATCTCGGAGGCGGCAAGATATTGTGCAGGGAAAAGGACTCGGTTATATTGAGGTCCATGTTACCGCCGGACTTCGAGCTGAAAGCCTCTCTTGAAGAGGCGGATGCAGGGATAATCGCATACTCTGCCGACGGCACTAAAATATTCGATCTCAGAATATCCAGAAGACTGGACGACATGAAGGACGAACTCAGAAAGGATGTGAGTCGCATGCTCTACGGAGGAAGTCTCTGATGGACCTGCTGGAACCTGCCGGACTGGCGCTCGTCATAGTTGCAGGAGTCATACTTATAGTGATAATATTCTTCTTTTCGTATTTCAATACACTGATGCTGATAGCCGCTTTCACCTATCCGAATGCTAAGATAAAGGCCATTGGAAGCCCTTTCATAAAACGAAGCAGACTGAGAAAGCTGGTGGATTCCGGGACGAGAGAGGAGTTTGTGGAGGCGTTGAGGTCGGAAGGCTATGCGATATCCTCGGCCGAGACCGATATGAAAGGAGTGGAGAATGCAGTCAACAGGGAACTGTTCGATACGCTTAAAGAGACGCTTTTCGCACTGCCCAAAGGTGCCAAACCATTCTTCGACGCATACATGTGGAGATATGATGCGGAGGCTATAAAAAGGGTGATAAGGGCAAAGAAAACACATAAGAAAATGAACCCCGATGAAATCAGCATCTATTCACTGGATAGAAAGGTCATAGAAGACATGGTTGAAGCTGAAACGGTGGAAGATGCGAAGGCATGTCTACAGGGTACGAAATTCCAGAAAGCTGCGGAAGAAAAGGACGATTTCTCCTTCGAATCCGCCGTTGAACGGGTAGTGTTCGAGAAGATTAACGAATCGGCATCGGCCGTTGACGGCGATGTTGCCAATAAGATAAGGAGATTTGTGGGAGCGCTCACCGATATAGTTAACATAAAGACGGTTCTGAGGGCAAAAGAGATGGGGTTGAGCGGTGAGATAGCAATGAAGTCCCTGTTTTCCGAGGGCAGAGAGATTGCGGAATGGAGGCTCAAGAACATGGCCGAAGCTGCGGACATATCCGCTGCGATAGCGGAACTTTCGGGCACGGCATACGGTGAGGCTCTGAAAGGGCTTTCTACCGCTGAAGATGCGGAAAAGGCCCTGGATGCGGCACTTCTGAGGCTTTCCGGAGAGATTGCGATGGAGAATTCGCTTGATATAGGTCCTTCGATATTTTTCTTTGTCTCCAAGGAGATCGAGGCCAGAAATATAAGAGCCGTGAATCTGGCAATCGAATACGGTATGTCGTGGGAAGACATCGAGGATCTGCTGGTTATGGAGGTGGATGCTTGAGAATGGGAATAATAGGGGATGAGGAAACGGTTACCGGTTTTATGCTGGCGGGCATCAAGGAGGCCTATGTTGCCAGAGACAGGTTCGATACGGAGAAGGTTCTGAAAAAGATATTCAACACACCCGATATAGTGGTGCTGTTCATAACCTCCGATCTTGCAAAGGATGTTAGGGAAATTATCGATACAAGAAGGAACATGGGTGAATTCTACCCGATAGTGGTGGAGATTCCTCCGAAATCCGGAAAGATGGAAGAGGATGTCATAAGAATGATAGTGAAAAGAGCCGTAGGTGTGGATATCGAGAAATAGGAGCGTGCAGGAATGGAATTTGAAGATGGAATAATAACGAGAGTGGCCGGCCCTGTGGTCGAAGCGAAGAACATGAAAGGAGCCGAAGTCTATGAGGTGGTCTACGTAGGAAAAGAAGGGCTCATAGGAGAGATAATAGGCCTCCATGAGGATCGAGCGACTATTCAGGTCTATGAAGAGACGAGCGGCATAGGACCCGGAGAACTCGTGAAGAGAAGCGGAGCACCGCTGTCGCTGATACTCGGTCCGGGCCTCATAGGACAGATATACGACGGGATACAGAGACCGCTTCCGGCAATAATGGAGACCGCGGGAGATTTCATATCCAGAGGTGTGAGCGCTGACCCGATAGACTTCGATAAAAAATGGTATTTTGTCCCCGTTGCGGAGAAGGGGGAAAAGGTGCTCGGCGGAGACATTATAGGTAAAGTTCAGGAAGGGCCTGTGGTCGAGCACAGGATAATGATTCCTCCCGACATTTCCGGGGAACTGGTGGAAATTGTCTCCGAGGGAGAATACACACTCAAAGAGGCCGTGGCCAGGGTCAAGACCTCCGAAGGAATAAAGGACATATTCATGTATCAGAAATGGCCTGTCAGACATCCGAGGCCTGTTAAAAAGAAGCTCGCTCCTGCGGAACCTCTCATTACGGGTCAGAGGATTCTCGATACCTTCTTTCCCATGGCGAAGGGAGGCACGGCCGCTATACCGGGCGGTTTCGGAACCGGAAAGACCGTTACACAGCACCAGCTTGCAAAATGGGCCGATGCCGAGATAGTGATATATGTGGGGTGCGGAGAGAGAGGAAACGAGATGACAGATGTTCTCAGGGAATTCCCGGAGCTTGTTGACCCAAAGACAGGAAAACCTCTGATGAACAGGACGATACTTATTGCCAACACATCGAACATGCCCGTGGCGGCCAGAGAAGCATCGGTTTACACGGGAATCACACTTGCGGAGTATTACAGGGACATGGGCTACAATGTTGCCCTCATGGCCGACTCAACCTCGAGATGGGCTGAGGCAATGAGGGAGATATCGGGAAGACTGGAGGAGATGCCGGGAGAAGAGGGTTATCCTGCCTATCTGGCATCAAAGCTCGCAGCTTTCTACGAGAGGGCCGGAAAGGCTGTTCTGGAGGGTTCGGAGGAAAAGATAGCCTCCATATCCGTAATAGGTGCCGTCAGCCCGCCGGGCGGAGACCTTTCGGAGCCCGTCACTCAGAACACTCTGAGGATAGTGAAGGTCTTCTGGGCGCTGGACACCGCACTAAAGGAGAGAAGACACTTCCCGTCAATAAACTGGCTCAGGTCATATTCTCTATACCTCGATGCTGTCAGAGGATGGTGGCAGAAAGAGATCGGAGAGGACTGGTTCGAACTCAGGAGTAAGGCAATGGCTCTGCTTCAGAAAGAGGCCGAACTCCAGGAGATAGTGCAGCTCGTCGGCCCCGATGCGCTCCCACCTGCCGAACAGGCCACGCTTGAGGGTGCAAGGGTGATAAGAGAGGATTTCCTGCAGCAGAACGCTTTCCACGAGATAGACACATACTGCCCGCCCAAAAAGCAGTACCTGATGGTGAAGATAATGCTGGAATTCTATGACCTTATAATGGAGGCTGTTAGAAAAGGCGTCGATATTGCAAAGATAAGAAAGCTGAAGTGCAAGGGAGACCTCTCCCAGATGGCCAGGGTATCCAACGAAACCTATGAAAGGGAGTTTGCCGACATAGGGGTGAAAATGAGGAACGAAATCCGACAACTCATCAAGGAGGTGGAATCTTGAATGACTTTTCGAACGAAAAAACGGTCAATAAAGACATTGAGTACAGGACCGTCAGGGAAATAAGCGGACCGCTGGTTGTCGTTGAGAAAGTGCACGGAGTCTCCTACGGAGAGGTCGTCAGAATAAAGGGTGCGGACGGCAGAGAGAGGCTGGGGCAGGTCCTGGAAGCGAGAGAGGGCATGGCCATACTTCAGGTTTTCGAGGGAACGAGTGGCCTGGACACGAAGAACACTTCTGTCAGATTTACCGGAGAGACCATGAAAATAGGGCTTTCCACCGAGATGCTCGGAAGGGTGTTTGACGGCTCGGGAAGGCCGATAGACGGAGGTCCCGAAATAATACCAGAGATGCGGAGAGACATAAACGGAGCGCCGATAAATCCCTCCGCAAGGGAGTTCCCTCGGGAATTCATCCAGACAGGAATATCCACCATAGACGGGATGAACACCCTTGTCAGGGGACAGAAGCTTCCTATATTCTCGGCATCCGGTCTTACACACAACGAGCTGGCGGCCCAGATAGCGAGACAGGCGAGGGTATTGGGAGAGAAGGAGGAATTCGCCGTGGTTTTCGTCGCTATGGGCATCACCTCGGAAGAGGCGAACTTCTTCAGGAGGGACTTTGAGAGAACGGGAGCTCTTGAAAGATCGGTCCTATTTTTGAATCTGGCGGACGATCCGGCGATCGAGAGGATAATCATCCCGAGGATGGGGCTTACAACAGCCGAGTATCTGGCATTCGATAAAGGAATGCATGTGCTCGTGATACTCACCGATATGACCAACTACTGCGAAGCGTTGAGAGAGATAGCCGCTGCTAGAGAGGAAGTGCCCGGAAGAAGAGGTTATCCAGGATACATGTACACAGACCTTGCGAACATCTATGAAAGAGCCGGGAGAATCCACGGAAAAGAGGGGACAATAACACAGATACCTATCCTGACGATGCCTGACGATGATATGACGCACCCGATACCTGACCTGACAGGATACATAACCGAGGGGCAGATAGTGCTTTCGAGAGAACTTCACAGAAAAGGAATATATCCTCCGGTTACCGTGGGAAGATGCCTTTCGAGACTGATGCAGCACGGTATCGGAAAAGACAGAACAAGAGAGGACCATGCAGACGTAGCAAACCAGCTTTATGCGGCCTATGCGGAAGGAAACGACCTACGGAATCTGGTCGCTGTTGTCGGGGAGGAAGCCCTCACAGAGAGAGATAAAAAGTTCCTGAAATTTGCGGATATCTTCGAAAAAAGGTTCGTTGCCCAGGGAAAGGACGAGGACAGGAGCATAGAAGAGACTCTGGACCTGGCATGGGAACTTCTGGCAACACTACCGAAAGAAGAGCTAAAAAGAATAAGGAAGGAGTGGATGGAAAAATACCATCCAAAAAAAGAATGAGCTTCCTTTTTCCTCATACGTCCCAGAAAAGAAAGAAAAGCCTATATATGGGCATCGGATAGCCTGAATCCGGATGATGTGCCGCCGTAGCTCAGTGGCTGGAGCGGCCGGCTGTTAACTTCCGCCCGGACTTTCGGGCAGGCAGTAACCGGCAGGTCGCAGGTTCGAATCCTGCCGGCGGCGTAGTATTCCTTTCCCTAGATGCATTTTATAAAGAGCGCTTCTGGTCCGATCGGACAGAGAATGAGATAAATCTTATATTGGCAGTCGCTGTGCAGATTCCGAAAGCATTTAATAGATTTTGGAACATGAACCCTCATGCTCAGAACGGAAATAGCCGGCATTTCGCTCAAAAATCCGCTCATCCTGGCATCGGGAATTCTCGATGAAGTCGGCTCAACA
>JAJRVK010000065.1 GCA_024277315.1 archaeon
GCACTCAGGAATCCGCCTGTGACAGTGGCATATATGGACCCGGCCGGATTTCCGGTTGCGGAATCATATCCGGAGGTTGCGGAGCCTCCGTCGGTGGCCGTCCATCCTATGGAATCGGCATCGAAGGTCGGATTTGATATGACCTGAACTATGCTGCCCGGATTTGCTGCGGTGACGTTCACCCATACCTCGACATATATCCGGTCTCCTGCGGGTACGGTTGCGGACGGTGCCGTGTAGTTCCATGTGAACAGATGCGAACTCGTTAAGTTGGCTATGTCCTCGTCGTCATCCGTCGTCTGGAACAGAAGAACTGGTATTCCTCCGTTGTACTGATACACCTTAGCATAGAGGTATCCATGAGATGTGTTTGCTGTTGTAACATATCCGTACATATTGAAAGTCCAGTTGCCCGCTATGTCTACATCCGAACTCATGGGCTGGGTCATCCAGGAGATCGTTCCAAGCTGATACTGTCCGACCCCTGTTATGTTGCCGGTCGTTTCGGTGGCACCCGTATCCATAGGATCTACCGTGAGGTCCGTAAGGTTCTGATAGCCTGCTATTGCCGAGGTTTCGATCTGCAACCACCACTGTATGAACGGAATTCCGCTGAGTTCCACTGTGTTATTGTCTTCATATCCGTTTGCGTCCTCCGCCCTTACCACATAATAGTAAGTTGTGCCTTCGGCAAGTCCTGTATCGATATAGAATGTATCTGTGGTGCTTCCGATAGGTGTCGCGAAATTCTCAGCACCGGGAGCTGTTCCTCTGTATATGTTATATACCACCGGTGGCGAGGCATCCGTTGCAGCGTTCCACCACAACCTAAGAGAAGTGCCTGTACCCAGGTTTTCCACCCCCTGTAAACCGGCAAATGTCGGTGGAAGGGTATCTGTGGGTGTTCCGCTTCTTTCAATGGTATTGGTATCCTCATTTCCGAGGGCATCCTGGGCCCGCACGACATAATAATATGTGGTACCCGCCGTTAGTCCGGTATCGGTCCATGTTATCGGATCTCCCGGATTTGCAGTTGGTGTGTATGTTGCAGTGGGTGTCGTGAAATCCTGTCCTCCGGAAACCGTTGATCTGTAGATGTTGTATGTAATCGGATACGATCCCTCATTATCGGTCGCTGCGGTCCAGCTGAGGTCCAGAGAATATCCGGTGCCAGTATCGGTAACGCTCTCCAATCCGGCGAAGACGGGGGGAATCTGATCTTCAGCGGCATTGTACATTATGAGCGCATAATCCTGGTCATTCGTACCGTCGTTGTCGGCATCGGCCACTATGTTCGCCCCTATGATATTCACTGTATATGTGCCCGCCTCCAGTAATGATGCGGGTATGTAAACGCATTCCACGTTATTCCTGTCATCGTATCCGTCACCGTCCGTATCCCAAGTTGTGCTCGGATTGGTGTCCGCAGGAGTCCATCCTCCGCTGAAGGCATTTCCATGATATACCGCACCGCTAGGAGATATAACTTGGAGATCGACATTGTTTTTCAGGGTGACCGCGTCACCGCTTATGGCATATATGTCAGTATAAACAAGAGTTATCTTAAGAGGCTCGTTCGCGTCCACATAGGATATCTCAAAGGTGTCGGTGACTCCCGTTGTCAGCTCGGTCAGCTGGTCTTTCAGGACGAAAGGCGCCGGAGGATCGATTATCGTGGGAAGATACATCCTTCCCCATCCCTCATCCTGATTGGGTATATCGGCGACTCCCATATCTATCGCCGTGTTGATGAGCAGTCCTTTTACGAGGGCGGGGCTTGGTGCGACACCGTATGTATCCTGATACCATCCGTAAACAACCGCCGCACCGCCAGAAACGGTCGGAGTTGCCTGCGAGGTTCCAGAGCACCATTCATATCTGCTGTCTTCAGAATAAAGGCCATGCAGATTGGAGCCCGAAACTATCGGAGTGTGTGTCGAAAGAGTATCGTGTCCAGGGGCGGCTATATCTGGCTTTATTCTTCCGTCGTCCGTCCAACCTCTTGAACTGAAACTTGCTATTGCATCAGGATCCGTGGTGCCGGAATCATACGTGTTCCCATAGGTGCCTGCATCTGGCATGTAATTATCCGAGGCCCCCACAGTGATTATATTCTTGGCATTTCCAGGACTGCCTATGGTGTTGGTAAGTGAGCCGTCATTGCCTGCCGCAACAACCAGAACCATCTCCTGATTTCCGGCAGCGTTGCTATCAGCATCTCTTACCGCCGTGTCATAAGCCTGATCACTGTCACCGTATGCCCCTCCTGAAGATGAGCCCCACGAATTGGAGTGCACTCTGGCACCTCCGGCATAACCGTCCGCCGGAATGAGGTAATAATCCGCTGGGCCTATCCATGAACCCACACTATCAAAAATCCTCTGAGCATATATCTGTGCATTGCTTGCAAGACCCATACCGACATAATATGGCCCGAAACCGGCATAGGTAACTCCCGTTCCATGATAGCCGTCAGCTGCCATGAGCCCTGCACAGTGGGTTCCGTGTCCATGACCGTCGGACCAGTCTGTAACAGTAGTGCCGTAATACATACCTCCTATGACTCTCCCAGTGAAATCTGGATGACCTGCATCTCCGACGGTTCCGTCTCCGAGACCCGTATCCGCGATGCCGAGAGTGACGCCGGTTCCGTTCCAGCCCAGCTGGTTTACATAAGCCCCGTAATTGCCAAATGCCCTGTAAGGGGTGTTTATGTTGCTGTCATCATCAAGAACCCATGCACCTCCTCCGACTATCTGCATTCCGACCTCGTCCATTATGTGCGGCTCGTAATAAGGTCCCACATACTGCACATCCCTGAGCCTGGCAAGATTTTCTATGTCCTCCATGCTGGAAACCCTTCCGACCATCCTGTAACCGTGCACGGTCTTCCCCTGAATTTTGACATCCATGTAGTTGTATGCCATATTGGCACTCAGAATGTTCGCCTTCGAAGGAAGGAACGAAACTTCTACCATATCGGTATCGAAATTCGGGGCTATGCGATACGCCGGATGATAGTAGCCGATCCAGTCGACGAAATCCAGGGCTTCCACAGCTGTCTTCTCCTCTGGGGTCATCCTTACTTCATAAGCATAATTCGGAATGTAGTTTATAATCTCCGCTCCTCTCTCTTTCAGGGCCGTGGCCCATTCATTCGGTATGGGTCCTATCATATGCACTATGTAAAGGGCCTCTTCACCGGCTGCTGGAGGTGTGGCCTTGAGTTCCTGAGGTATCGCAGGCTCGCCTTTTGTAACATCAAATGTGTATTTGTTCACATATATTGTTGTCCTCTTCGGAAGGGCATTGAATACAAGTCCGCTCTCTTCCATATCCTTGAGCATGGAAGATTCTATCTTCACCAGAGAAAATTCGTCGTATCTGTGGACGACCTCTATTCCGGGCATTGCATCCATTTTCAATGAGTTCTGATTCTTCAGAAGCACGAATGTGTATGTGCCCGTGTCCGCTGTGAGCGCATTACCCTGAAAAAGGAGAGCGCTCCCCGGCAGAACCATCCCAATGGCAATAAGGATGGCCATAATCACCAATATCTTGCTTTTTTCTTTCATTCTTATTCACCTTCTCTCTCTTTTGTGGATACTCAATACCTTATCTCTCTCATGATATATAAGAGTTTTGGCCGAAAATGTCCATATATTTAAAATTTGAATTTTTATTAAAATCTTTTTCACATACAAATTGTAGAAATCTTTAAATACTGTACTGTCTTAGTCTGTCATTGTCGGACAAAAGATGTATTGAATCTGGCGTAAGTCCGTCAGAGGATGGCTGTGTGGATCAACATGGAAGACAGCGAGAAGATAACGATAAGGATTCCGAAGCGGGACCTGAGATATATCGATCTGATAATGAAACTGGATAGCTATTCCTCGCGCTCCGAGGTCATACGGGCGGCGATAAGAGAATTCACGGACAACAGGGTCGATTTTCTTCTGGAAAAGATCGAAAAACTGGAAAAAACCGAGGAAAAAAGGGCCAGGTTGCTTGCATTTGAAGATAAATATCTTAGAAAATAGGGCGGAGCTCACCCGAAATCCCCATTACGATGAAATACCTCCCCCTTTCTTTTTTTACCCGAGTTTCAGGGCAAGTTTCTTTCTTACCACCTTGGGTCTCTCTTCCGGTACCAGCGATGCTCCACAGACCTTGCACTTGCCCGCCCTCTTTGAACAGGGAACGTGATATGTGGCACCGCAGTTCCCGCACACCACCATCTGCATTCCGGGTTTTATCTTCCCGTTGCAGAATGCACATTTTTCCGGGTTTTCTGCGGTTACTTCTTTTGGCTGCGCCGCAGCCTTTACCTTCTCCTTGGTCTTCAGAGTTTCCTCGGATGTGAATTCGAATTCTTTTCCGTCGAAGGTCCTTTTCGCTGTCAGAAGGCCTTCGACCTTTATCTCTCCCTCGCTCCGTGCCATTATTTTGACCGGCAGTTCGGCGGTGCTTCCTTTTCCGAGTTCCTCTATATCCTTCATTCCCTCCACCTCTATGTCCCCCATGACCTCCACGTGGATGTCCTTAACCGGCGCGTTTCCTTTATTGGTTATGGCCAGGATGGCTCCCTTCCACTTCCCCTTTTCAAGAGAATCGGCTTTTATCTCGAGCTCGAGTTTGGGAGTCAACTGGCCGGTAATCCTCTTTATTTCCTCCCCGCTCCTCGAGAGAATCTCATTGGCCTCTTCCTGGTCATCCTCCGCCTTTTCTATCGCCTCTTTAAGCAATTTTTCGGCAGAACTCACATCAACACCATATTTCTTGGCTTTTGAAATCTCAAAATTTATTCCGTAAGCGCGGTCCACGAAAGACGTGTCTACTTTCATGCTGTCTATCATTCCCCTCGCTCCGTTTGCCAGTCGGAGGGCCTTTGAAGGGTCCTTTTCCTTTATCTTCTTGGCTTCTTTGAGTGCGGCTTCGGGTTCAGAGACGTTTTCACCTCTCTTCTTGGCGTACTTTATCTTGGCTTCGGCATAACCTATTATGTCGTCCACATGTTCAAGAAGAGACTTGTCCAGGGACTTCAGAGCAGAGTCCATGAGTTTCTTCGCTTTTGGTATGTCTCCAGAGCTGAGAGCGCTCTTCGCCTTGGTCGCCAGCTCAGAGGCTTCCAGGACTTCTATCTGATTTTCTCTGGCTTCTTTTAACTTCATATTAAGCTCTTCCATCTCCTGTAGGACCTTATCATGGGTGTTCATTATTTCTTGGAGCTTCTCGCTCCCCTCCATGGTGTATTCAAAGGCCTTTATGTATGCGCCGGCATCCGCCGCCCCTTCCGCCCTGTTGATGGTGGCTACGACATCTTCCACGGATATCCCCTTTTTCCTGGCCTCTTCCAGCTTCTTCTTGAGCGTTTCTATGGCTTTCTCGGCAATGTCCTTCTGGAGTTCCGCCTTTTCCAGTTCCGCCTCGCTCTGCATGGCGAGACTCAGCGCCTTTTTGTAATCCTTTCTTTCGAGCGCATTTTCCGACTGGTGGATGAGATTCTCTGCCAGAGAGGTGTCCATGCCGGTCTTCTTCGATTTCTCTATCAGTTTTATGAAATCCCCTATGACCCTGCGGACCTTGCTCTCCTCCGCCTTTTCGACCACTTCCAGACATTTGTCGGCCAGTTCCATTGCCTCCTTCGTCCTGTTGGTCTTCAGGGCCTCTATCGCCCTGTCCAGAACTATCTTGGCATTCCTTACATCGGCCCTTATGCTCTCCGCCTCTCTTATCCTGTTCTGCGCTCCCTTTATCCTCTCAGCGACCTTTTTGCTGACGGTCTTTATTTCGTCTATTATCCTCTGGGCCTCTTCGGCATACCTGTATGCTTCTATATATTCCCCTTTAGCGAGGGCGTCTTTCGCCACCAGGATGTTCTCCTCCGCCTTTTCCACATTTATTCCTATATCCTTTGCATCATGGACCAGTGAATCGGCTATAGAAATCTTCTTTCCGATGGTATCCTTAAAAGCAGTCTCTATCTCCTCTTCCAGAGCGTCGGCTATCTCACTGCCCTCCTCGGTCTTACCTTCCTTTATGGCAGCCTTTATCCCGTTTATCTTCTGTTCTGCGTTCTCGATGGATATCCCGAGGGTCTTTGCCGAAAATATCCTGGCTTCAATCATTCTGAGCCTCGCATTGAGGTCTTCTTTCCCGCCTTTCTCCCTGATTTCCTCCATTATCGTTTCGGCAGCCTTTATTGCGGCGTCAAAATCTCCTTTTTTGAGACTCTCCTTTGCTTCTAGCAGTTTTTTAGCCAGCTTTGCCACATTGACACCGCTCTCCTTTGCTTCCTTTATTGCTTTCTGAGCCGCCGAAACTGTCGATTTTGCGGTTTCGTAGATGGCTATCTTCTCATCTATCTTTCTGGCGATTTCATCGGAAATCCTGGCGCAGTTGAGGCACTTGCCCCTTTTGAACTCGGCCTTCGCTTCTATCAGGGCATCATGGAAATCCTTCAGGTCTATGCTTCCCTTGAGCGTTTTTATTTTGTTCACCTTTTCCCGGGCCTTGTTGTAGGTCTTCTGCGCCCATTCCTTTGCGAGTTTCTGCGCCATCTCTTTTATCTTCTTTGAGGCTTCGAAGGCCTCGCCGTATTTGCCTTCCTTGTAAAGAGCGAGCATGTCGGCGAGCGCATCTTCCAGTTCTCCTGTCTCTATGTCCTCGGCATCTATTATCTCCTCCGCATCCCTTTTCGCCTCCTCCACGCTCTTCTCCGCCATCTCTTTACCGAGTTCCTCTATCCTTTCCTTTATCTCTTTCAGAGTTGCGAAAGCAGATGCGTAATCTCCGAACTCAAGGGACTTCTTTCCCTTCAGAACAATTTTGATTTCATCATCGACGCTGACATATTGCTTCATCCCTTTGAGGGTCTCTCCGATTTACTTATAAAGCGAAGAAAGCGTGCTCCCTATCCTCTCTTTGAGGTCTTTGAGACCGTCCTCCGCCATCTTTCTGGCCTTTTCGAGGTCTCCCTGTTCAAGAGCCTTCTCCGCTTCCTGTATCGCCACTTCACCTTCCACGACCTCGATTCCTTCGGCCTCACCTATTTCGACCAGCTTTTTGCCGAGCTTTATCTTCTCCTTTATTCCCTCAAGTTTTCCTTTCTGCAGGGCTTCCTTTGTCTTGAGGGTCAGGGCATAGGCTTTTCTGAAATCTCTCTTTGAAAGGGCGTCTTTTACCATTACCAGCAGCTTTTTCGCCTCCTTCGTATCGCTTCCTGCCTTCTCTGACTCCACGAATAGGGTTTCCAGCTCGGAAAGGGTCTCGGTCGTCTTTTTATAGCTTTCCAGTATATCGTCCAGAACTTCCTCGCATTTTCTGGACAGTTCCATGGCTTTCCTGTATTCTCCTATTTTGAGGGCGTTTCTGGCATCGAGGAGTATCCTTTCCGGCTCCGAGATATCGGCTCCTATTTTATTGGCGGCCTTCATCTTCGAGAAAGCCGGATTCATCGCCTTTACCACCATGTTGAACTTGACCTCTTGTACGGCCTTTTTGCCCTTTTCAACGGTTTCCGCAGCCAGTGCGAGATTGTTCTTCTCCAGGTTTTCCTTCGCCTTTTCGACATATCTGAGAATCTCTTCGTAATCGCCGCCCATATCCTTTATCTCTTCAACCTCGCTGGCCAGTTCCTCGATTCCCGCTGTCAGTGTCACCCGGACGGCTTCCCTGACCACCCTGCCTATCTCCAGTATGTCCGATATCGCATCGGGCCCTCCCTCTTTTTTGGCCTTTTTCAGCCTATCTTCATAAGGCTTTACATTCTCCCCCATCCTTTCGAGTATCGTTATATCCAGCTCCGCTTCGGTAGAGAGCCTCTCTATGGCGGCCTCCGCCACATCCTTCAGAGTCTCCCTGGCTTTCTCGCAGAGAGATATGACTTCGATCACATCCTCGGACTTCATCTTCTCTTTCGCCTCTCCCAGGAGTTTTTCGGCTTCTTCGGTGTTGGCAACATCTTTGAGTGCTGAAATCAGTTTTTCGGTCTCTTCGATTATGGAGTTTGCAAATGAAGCGGCACGTTTCTTACCGCTTTCGATGCCCTCCTCCGCCATCTTTATGGCTATGAAATAGTCGTTGTTCTCAATGTACTTTCTGACCTTGTCCAGAACATCTTTCAGTTCTCCGGCACCCATGCCTGCCTTCTCCTCTCTCTCAACCAGAGATTCCAGAAGAGATACTTTCTCATCCGATATCGCCTTGACACCTTCCCTTATCTCCTTTATAACCTCGGCGGATTTTCTGGCCGCATCACCGAAAAGCCTTTCCCTCATGTGCTTCTGGACTTCCTTGAGGCCCTCCTCGTACGGTTTGACCTCTATGCCGAGTTTTTTAGCCTCTTCGAGCATCTTATGTATAGTCAGTATGTTAGCTGCAGCCTCTTCCCTGTTCTTTCTCTCTTCTAACGCCTTCTGTTCGAGTTTTTTCTGCAACTGTGCTGGATTTATCGGACTCAATTCGAACACTCCTCTTTACTGGCTCGCGGGGTTTAAAAGCCCTTCCGAGATAAATAGTTTTTGATTAAGAGATTTTCTTCATGGCGCTGAACAGTCTTTCGAGACCTGTGTTCACCTCTTCATCGCTTATTGCAAGATTCGGCCTCATTCTCAGGCTGTCGGTTCCGCTCTTCAGAAGCATCACGCCCTCGGAGTAAAGCATCTTCCAGAGTTTATCTCTTGTGGCGGTGTCCGGCAGTGTGAAGGCAATCCATCCGCCGGAGCCTCTTATGTTGCTCACGAAGTCCGGGGATTCGTTGAGTAGCGCCTTCTTTATCCTCTCTCCCTGCTTCTTTGAGTTATCCAGCAGCTTTTCCTTCTTTATCACTTCCATATATCTGGTGGAGCGCACCATGTCTGCCAGAGTGCCTCCCCATGTGGAGTTTATCCTACTGGAGACCCTGAACACATTCTCCTCTACCTCATCGACCCTGGAATTGACTGCGATTCCGCACTGCTGAGTCTTTTTACCGAATGAGAATATGTCCGGCTCAACGCCGCCTGTCAGGTGCTGGAAAGCCCACCATTCTCCTGTCGCCCAGCCTGTCTGGACTTCGTCGAACATGAGCATTATGTCGTTCTCGTCCGCGACCTTCCTCAGAAACCTGAAGAAGTCAGGGCTGAAGTAATTATCGCCACCCTCACCCTGTATCGGCTCTATGATTATCGCGGCGATCCTGTTCTCATTTCTATATATGGCATCCTCTATCTCCCATATCGCCCTCTCCTCATCGTCGTATTCCACACTTCCGTCCCTGTAGAATCTGGCCTTCGGATTGTGGACCCTGGGCCAGTCGAACTTGGGGAAAAACCTGTACTTGTTGGGGTCCGCTGTGTTCGTCAGGCTGAGCGTATATCCTATTCTTCCGTGAAATGCCTGTCTGAAATGCAGGACTTTATCTCCCGGTATGATGTCTTTCTCAGCCAGGTTCTTCCTGGTCTTCCAGTCGAACGCGACTTTAAGTCCGTTCTCGACCGCAGGAGCGCCTCCATCCACAAAGAAGAAGTGCACATAATCCTCAGGAACTATGGATTTGAACGCTTCGACGAATTCACCGTAATACTCGGGATAAAGGTCGGAAAGCGCCCATCTTATGTCCGACGCAGCCATGAGCTTTTTCAGGTAATCCGGATCCTTCATCGCAGGATGATTGTAACCCAGAGTAAGGCTGCCGAACTGATTGTATCCGAGGTCCAACATCTCCCTTCCGCTGTTCTTGTCGTAGATTATCGCTCCGTGGCTCTTTTCAAGGTCCGGAACTATCTCAAAGCCATCCACAAGCACTCTTGACTTTATCTTTTCAATGGGATTTCCGGTCATGGGAGCGCCTAAAAGGAGGGGAGATATAAGGGTTTTCTATGGGAAAGGAGGGACTGCCAAGTTAAGACACCCAGAAGTTGTAGAACAACATGAAGGATTCCAGCCATGATTCCACCGTTGCTATCCTTGCGTTTTCTGGAAATCTGTTCCGGAAGCGTTCGGTTCTGGATTTCAGCACATTGAAAC
>JAJRVK010000066.1 GCA_024277315.1 archaeon
AACCATTGGAACCAACTATCCCTATGAACTCTCCGCGCTCCACCTCGAAGCTCACATCCTCGAGGGCTGTTCTGTTCTCGTATCCCACGGTCACATCCCTGAATTCCACGGCTTTCATCAGAAGTCGCCCTTTTTCAGCTTCCTTATCTGGTATGCCTCGACCACGAGTAAAAGGATGAGCACGATTATCCCCAGAGCGATGAGGGATATCTGGCTTCCCATGTCTTCCATCCTGTTTTCCAGAAGATTCATCCTGAGATTAGTTTCTCCCGTTTTTATACCGTCGTATATGGCATCTGCATTGTACATGAGCAGGTCCGTATAGTGCTCTATTCCCAGAGCGCCGAGCAGAGGTGTGCCTCTCACCACGGGAGCCCCTGTGTCTGAAGATATCTCGTCGACAGCGGATATCGGGTTCTGGACAAGGGAAAGCACGGCATATGCCTCTCCGTTTCTTATGGCCTTCTCGGAAATCCTTATGTCCTCCACGGAAGGCTCGCTTCCCGGCATCTTTATCAGGGTCTCCACATCCGTTATGTTCATCCTGTGAAGAAGATAGGAAAAAGCAGGTGTCTGGGTAATCACTCCCCTATCTCCGATGAGCTCGCCGAGTTTCTCTATTCTCTCCCGAACGAAATCGAGCTCTTCCATGTACCTGTCCAGATTTCCCCTGTAATAATCCGCATTCGCAGGGTCGATGCTTTCCAGTTTTTCGGCTATCTCGGTGGCTATGCGCTTTCCGTTCTCAGGGTCCATCCAGACATGGGGATTGCTTCCGAGCTTCATGCAGCTGTCGGAGACGACCAGCACCTTTTCCTGCGGAATATCCGCTGTCAGGTCATCGGCCCACGGCTCAAGACCCATGCCAACTTCCACAAAGAGGTCGCAGTTCTCCACGGCGTTCCTGTCATCCATGGTGGTGGCATAGGTATGCGGGGTTTCCAGACCGGTGACTATGCTAATGGCCTCGACGTGTTCTCCTCCTATCTGCTCGACGATGTCCTGAAGGACGTTTATGGTCACGACTACTTCCAGCTTTCCGTCCGCAGCGTTCACAGGCGCTAGCGCCATAAGCAACAGCAACAGTACGGCAACCCCTGTTATCCGTTTCATGGTTTAAAATGCTCAGCCCCTATTATTTAAAGATTGCCTATCCATTAATAAAGTTTATTTATGAGAGCCATTTTCCTTAATAACATGATAGTGAGCATGTCCATGGACGACGAACTGCTGGCCCGCTTCGATGATGCGCTTAAAACGAAGGGATACTCCACGAGGTCGGAGGCCATGAGGGACCTCGTAAGGACATTCATAAGCGACTGCGACTGGGAGGGTGAGGAAGGAGACAGTATAGCTGTCATAACCCTACTATACGGTAAAGAGGTGAAAAAACCCGAATTGATGAGAATCCAGCACAGATACAGGGAGATATCCACCATGCTGCACACCCACATAGACCCTATCAACTGTCTGGAGGTCTATGTCATAAAGGCATCGAGCGACAGGATAAAGGAATTGCTTAAGGAATTTCGGGGGCTTCAGGGGGTCAAAGTCGTAAAGTTCGTGAAGAGCGCTTGCGAGGTATGATATCTCCGCCGTCGTGAGAAGACTTATATCTCTCCCTCGATTGTATGAGCGATAACATGAACAATCCGGAAGATTTGATAAAGGAAGTCGCGAAAGCGACGGGGAGCACCATTCAGATAGAGAACATAATGCTCGAATCGTTCAGGGACCTTTTGAAGGATGAGATGAAGGAAAGGATGAAGGAAACTCTTGAAAAGAACCCTGAGATAAAGAAGGAAATCGGAGAGGCGATAGAGATGCTGATAGAGGCGAGATTGAAGGAAGCGTACGCTCTTTTGAAGCTTGCCAAAGCCTCTTCAAAGCTTGGAATAGAAGCCGCACCTCCGAAAATAAGAGATGAGATGGTAAAGGCGTTCACCTCACTGTTCGAGAAGGAGCTGATGGAGATACTTAAAGGGTTTTAGAGATCTTTTGCGATCAATTCCGCAATCTCCGTCGGTATTTTCGCAACCTTTACACCCGCCGATTCCAGCGCTCTTATCTTGCTCTCCGCGGTACCCCTGCCTCTGGTCACTATAGCACCCGCATGTCCCATCCTTTTTCCGGGTGGAGCGGTCCGTCCTGCGATGTATGCGTAAACAGGTTTTGTTATATGTTCTTTTATATAGTCGGCAGCCTCTTCTTCGGCCGTGCCCCCGATCTCTCCGACCATGACTATCTTCTCAGTATCTGGGTCGTTCTCAAATAGTTCCAGCATCTCTATGAAGTTCGTGCCTATTACAGGGTCTCCGCCTATGCCCACCGTGGTGCTCTGTCCGATTCCGGCTTCCGTTAGGGAATTCACTATCTCATATGTGAGGGTTCCGGAACGGGATACGACACCGACATTTCCTTCCGTAAAAACGGTGTTCGGAAGAATACCCACCTTTGCTTTTCCCGGAGAGGCGAGACCGGGGCAGTTGGGCCCGATTATTCTGGTGCCTTTCATTTTCGCATATGAAACCATCTTCATGGCATCATGAACAGGTACATGCTCGGTTATTGTGACGATGAGTTTTATTCCAGCATCTATGGACTCAAGCACGGCATCCATTGCGAAAGGTGCGGGAACAAAGATTATGGACGCACTGGCACCCGTTTCGTTAACCGCATCCCGGACCGTATTGAACACGGGCACATCTTCGACGAGTTCCCCCGCTTTTCCGGGAGTGACCCCTGCGACCACATTCGTTCCGAACTCCTTCATAGCCCTGGTGTGGTATCTACCCTGATGGCCCGTTATTCCCTGAACGAGAACCCTTGTTTTTTCATCGACCAGAACCGCCATTCACTCACCTCCTGCAAGTTTCACCGCTTCTCTGGCAGCTTCATCCAGTGTTGAGAAAGCGTGTATCCCTTCACTTCTCAGTATCTCCTTACCTTCCTCTTCGTTGACACCCTTTATCCTGGCAACAATGGGCATATTCATCGGCCGGTCTTTCATGGCCTCCACAACACCGGTTGCAACCGTGTCGCATTTGGTTATGCCTCCGAATATGTTCAGGAAGACCACATCTATCGGCGCTTCTCTGATTATCCCGAAGGCCTCCTTTACCTTCTCCGGATTGTCCGTTCCGCCCAGGTCAAGGAATGTTCCCGCCTTTCCTTCATAAAGCGAAAGGACATCGAGGGTTGCCATGGTCAGCCCGGCTCCGTTTGCTATAACTCCGATGTTCCCGTCAAGCTGAACGAAGGCGATTCCCTTTTCTCTGGCCTCCCTTTCCAGCGGCGTGTATTCCTCCTCCACTATTTCCAGGTCCTTATGCCTGAATAGCGAATCGTCGTTGATTATGAGCTTGGCATCAGCGGCCACGAATCCATCAGGCGTTAGGACAAGAGGGTTTATCTCGGCAAGGTCGGCATCCTCCTGTGTGAAGACCTCCCACAGACCGTTAACGATCCTTACCATCCCCTTCGCCTGCTCCTTCGTGAGTCCGAGTTTATAGGACAGGGCCCTTATGACATTGGGTTGTATGCCTATCAGCGGGTTTATAGTGCGTCTGAACAGCTTTTCGTCAGGGACGCTTTCTATCTCAACTCCGCCTTCCGCACTGGCTATGAGCATCGCCTCCCTTGAGGAACGGTCCACTATGAAACTCATGTAATATTCCTTCTGGATGTTTATCTTCGGCTCTATCAGGAGTTTTCTCACCCTGTAACCCTTTATGTCCATTCCCAGGAGCTGTTCGGCAATCTTTCTTGCCTCTTCGAGGCCGGAGGCGAACTTTATTCCACCCGCCTTTCCTCTTCCTCCGACGAGTACCTGTGATTTCAGGACTACTTCGCCCTCAAAAGGCCTTATGTCTTCCGGTTTTTCCACCGTATATCCCTCAGGGACAGGAATTCCGTGCTTTTTGAATATCTCCTTTGCCATATACTCATAGAGTTTCATGTTATCGGCTGCCCAGTTATGAGGGTATTAAAAGGATTTCGGAGGGAATGAAGACGATTCCGTGTGACCCTGCGCAATTCGGGCAAAGTTGATGCAAAGATTTAAATAATACCATATCAGTAGTGGAATAAGGAAAGTAGTCTATCACCTTCATCATTCACACTTCACATTCACACTCAATCCAACTTACAAACGCGAGGAAAGGGAAAGGGGTAGACTATTTTCCAGGAGATGATAAATATGATCGATCCAGGAACTACGAAATACATGATAAAAGCCAAGATAACCGCAGACGGTATTGTTGAAACACCTGATGTTATAGGCGCGATATTCGGACAGACAGAGGGTCTGCTCGGTGACGAACTCGACCTGAGAGATCTTCAGAAAGGTGCGAGAATAGGAAGAATCGAGGTGGATGTGAGATCCGAGGGAGGAAAATCCGTCGGAGAGGTTCTCATACCATCCAGCCTCGATCAGGTTGATACCGCAATCCTTGCTGCCGCTCTGGAGACCATAGACAGGATAGGTCCGTGCAAGGCCACTGTCAGGGTTACGGAAGTGCAGGATGTGAGAGCCTCCAAGAGGGAGAAGATACTTGAAAGGGCAAAGGAACTGCTGGCAAGTATGCTTGCCGAGTCAAAGGAGCTCGGAACCAGTCTGGCGGATGCCATAAGAGATTCCGTGCAGCTGGAGGAGATAGTCTCATACGGGCCTGACAAATGCCCGGCCGGTCCGCTCGTTGACACATCCAGTGAAATCATAATCGTGGAAGGAAGGTCCGATGTTCTCAACCTGCTCAGACACGGTATAAAGAACACCATAGCCGTTGAAGGCACCAACATACCAAAAACGATACAGAAACTGAGCGGCGAGAAGACGACCACCGCCTTCGTTGACGGTGACAGGGGAGGGACCCTCATCCTCAAAGAGCTGCTCCAGGTCGCAGATGTGGATTTCATAGCGAGAGCACCCCCTCACACGGAAGTCGAGGAACTTACAAAGAAGCAGATAATGAAGGCCCTGAAGAACAAAATTCCGGTTGAGCAGTATCTGGAGATGTACGGCATAGAGAACGGAGGCAAGGAAAAGTCCAAAGAAGAGCACAAAAAAGAAAACACCCACAGAGAAAATTCTCATGATTCCAAACGAAGCGAGAGAAGGGACCTTAAAAAGGAGAAGGAGCAGAAGGATTCCAGAAAAGAGGAGACAAAACAGAAAAAACAGGAGGAAAAGAGGCAGAAACCGGACAAAAAGCTCTCCTCTCAGCAGGAGAAGTTCTACGAGATGCTCAGAGACATGGCAGGAAAGAGGATTGCGAGGCTCCTGAACTCCAAGGGAAGCATACTCTCGGAAATACCCGTGAGAGACCTGGCGAACGTCCTTAATTCTGAGAAAAAAGGAGTCAATACAGTGGTTTTCGATGGCGTTGTGACTCAGCGCCTTGTCGACATAGCCAACAAAAAAGGTGTGAAAATCATAGTCGGAACGAAGATGGGGGATGTGTCAAAGCTCCCCGGCAACATAAAGATCTGGACCAGAAAGGACTTCGAATAACCCTTTCCGCCAATACCTTTCCACTCTTTTCATCACAATTATATACCTCTTTTTGTTACCCGTTATCCACGGATGTGATGTCGTGAACATAGTTGTTCTTGTCAAACAGGTACCGGATACGACCGAGGTGAAGATCGACCCCGAAACAGGCACTATGATACGGGAAGGAGTCCCTTCCATTCTGAACCCCTTCGACCAGTTCGCCCTTGAGGAGGCTATAAGGGTTAGAAATATGGCCGGCGGAAAGATAACTGTCATATCCATGGGACCGCCGCAGGCGAAGAGCGCTCTCCAGAAATGTCTGGCCCTCGGCGCCGATGAAGCGATACTGCTTTCTGACAGGACATTCGCCGGAGCGGATACCCTGGCGACATCATACCCGCTCTCTCTTGCTGTGGAAAAGGTTGGAAATTATGATGTAGTGTTCTGCGGACAGCAGGCAATAGATGGGGATACCGCACAGGTCGGACCAGAGGTCGCACAGCATCTCGGTATACCTCAGATAACCTATGTGGAGGAGGTTCTTGAAATAGGCGAGAAAATAAGGGCGAAAGCGGTTACGGACGACGGTTACAGAATAGTCGAGGCCCCCCTGCCCGTTCTGCTGACATGCACGCCCCCCACATCCTTTGTTCCGTCCAATCCGTCCATGATGGGGCTCATGAAAGCTAAGAAAAAGGAGATTCCGACATGGGCCGCCGATGACATAGGCGGGGATAAAAGCAGGTTCGGACTGAAAGGCTCTCCGACGCAGGTTGTAAGGGTGTATTCCCCGCCGGTCAGAGGAGAGGGCGTTATCTTCACCGATGTGGACGAGGGCATAGACAGGGTTGCGAGCGCTCTCAAAGAAAGGAAGGTGATACAGTGATTCGTGTGATAAAGGATAAGTGCACGGGTTGCGGCATATGCGTCAGGACCTGCCCTTTCGGTGCGATTGAAATCGTGGAGGGCAAGGCTGTAATAGGCGATAAATGTGTTCTGTGCGGAGCATGCGTAAAGGCCTGTCCGTTCGGGGCCATAGTGATGGAAAGGGAGGAAGGAGAAAGGGATGTCTCCGGTTACAGGGATGTCTTGGTCTTTGCGGAGACCGATATGGGAGTCCTGAAGAACGTTGCTCTTGAACTCACGGGAAAGGCCAGAGAGCTGGCGGACGAACTGGGAGAGAGAGCATGCGCTGTACTTATAGGAAAGGATGTCAAAAAGCATGCCGGAGAGCTGGGGGCCCACGGTGCGGACGTCATCTATATCGTTGACGACGAGAGGCTCTCAGAGTACAGGGCGGAGGCCTATGCCCATGTCATGGAAGAGCTGATAAAGGAATACAGGCCCTCCATAGTCCTGTATCCTGCCACAAGGGTCGGAAGGTCCCTTGCTCCGAGAATTGCTGCTGCCCTGAGCCTTGGCCTGACGGCCGACTGCAC
>JAJRVK010000067.1 GCA_024277315.1 archaeon
CACATAGACACCGTGAGTGAGTATGGTGGCCTCGAAAAGATAAAGAGATATGTGAAAGAGCAGGGAGGAAGTTTAACTCAATTGCAACTATCAGCCTTCCGGTGAGGATACCCCGCAGCTTGCTGCGGTTGGGAGCTTCATCTTAACAGAATTGTTAAGGATAAAGGATTGAGTTATACAAAATAGATAATTTGCTCGGTGCATTGCGGAAATTTTCATGAATTTCCTCAATCGATTGCGGAAATCTTTAATATACGACCTACATATCTCCACACATGGTATCGAGAGATGTACTTGAAGATGCGATAGAATGGTGGAAAACCGAGGTTTCCAGAGAAAAAATAATCCAAAGAGAGATTCTTCCGGAGATTGAAAGGAGCCTGAAAATGGAGGAGATAACCGTTGTAAAAGGGGTGCGCAGGTCAGGGAAGACATTCATTCTGTACTCTCTTATGAAAAAATACGGAGGAATATACATAAATTTTGAAGATGAGAGGCTTTCCGGCTTCTCTCAGGAGGATTTCGAAAAGATAGCAGATATAATGGATGGAAGGAAGGAGAAAATCCTCTATCTTGATGAAGTTCAGGAAGTGAGAGGATGGGAGAAATTCGCACACAGAACACATAGAAGGTTCAAAATAGTTGTAACAGGTTCGAACTCATCCCTTCTTTCTGGAGATTATGCCACCGCTTTGGTTGGGAGGACACTGAGTTTTACTGTCCGCCCCCTTTCTTATGGGGAGTTTCTGGTATTCAGAGAAGAAAGAGTCAGCAGGGAGTCTTTCATCGAATACCTAAGGCTGGGTGGTTTTCCAAGGGTGGTTTTGACAGGAGAAATTTCTCTGGTGAGGGAGTATTTCGAGAGGACGATATACAGGGATATAATAGGAAAAGAGAACATTCTGTATCCAGAAGCGCTCAAAGATATGGCCATATATCTCCTTTCGAATGTGGGAAAAGAGTTCTCCTACAGGTCTCTGAGGGAGCTTACCGGAATAAGGCACGAGAATACGTTGAAGGAGTATCTGGGCCTTCTGGAAGGGGCTTTTCTGGTACATATAGTCAGAAAATACTCCCCATCCCTGAAAAAACAGGGTGGGTATTCGAAAAAACTGTATGCTGTGGACCCATCTCTGGCCCATATCGGTCTGCGCATTGACGAGGACAGGGGAAGAATATTCGAGAGTGCTGTTTTTCTTCACCTCAACAGGAAATATGATGTGTTTTTCCTAAAAAACAGCAGAGAGGTGGATTTTCTTGCATGCGATGGTCTCAATCCAGTTAAGATGGTCAATGCAGTCTATGAGGCGGATGAGGAGACTGCAAGGAGAGAAATAACTTCTTTGAGGTATTTTATGAAGAAATACGATGTACCTGCGGAGATAGTCACTGTTTACCCCTTCGATGTTCCGGAGAACATAGAGCTGAGGCTTGCACACCGCTGGATGATTGAGTGATTCGAATTTTCCTTACAGTAAGGAAAATTTCTTCGGATATTGTCCTTGTTGGGAAAGAAAATATGAGTTACATCTGTATTCCAGAAATGCCGGATAACGGCTTTAAAGATGTTGAAAATCGCAAACTCATAAATATGCAAGTAAAATTTAAATACAGTTCTGGGTATGGGTGGAGGAAAAAGGAGATATCAATTTGGGACAAACAGATATAGAAACTAGGGCCGAAACGGGCAATGGGGGAACAAAAGTAAGAATATCTCTGGATGAGGCAACTGGAGATTTCTGGATAGATAATGGACTGATTGCGCTCTCTGAGATTGTGGGAGAAGGAGAGTTTGAGGTTGATGATGTGCTTAATAAACTTGTAAAGAAACTTGTTAACAAAACTGGAACTAAAAAAATATATTTTGATATTGATGAAAATAAATTTAAAGAATACGATGTGTCTAATTGGATGTGGCCAGCGAATAAATTCATAAAGTCAAACCCTAGCCCCAATAAGGTCCTAATAACCAAAAAAGAGTGGAATGAGGATAAAGAGACATATAAAGGCATCATCAAAACAAGCAAGGAGAGTATTTCGATAAATATACCCAACGAACTCAAAGAAAGAATATCAAAAGAAACGAACAAACAGAAATCTGATATTGAAATTTTCCTCGAACCTCCAAAATATAACATTACACTGAAAATTGATAACAAAAAGGGAATTTGCTACATATGTGGGACAGCCTCACCAGTAAGTGAAGGTAAGCAATGGATGTATCCATTTTTAGTTACACCCAATAAATTTGGAAACTTTTACTCTTTTTCTAGAAGGGGAATATATCTATGTCCAAGATGTGCCTTAGCAGGCTTGGCAGGCTATTTGGCGTGGATGTATGCCATACGTGGTAAAGATTACATGCACATTTTCATGTTTCATTCAGATATGAAAACTTTGCTGAACATTAGAAAAGGAATAGTCCGGAGGATGATGAGCGAATCTGAAAATAAGAGCAGGAACGTTCCAATGGAGTTTTATGGAGAATACATACATGAAACAACACTGGGGCTTCTTTTTTCGGTATTTTCTCAGTTAAGATCAAAAGAGGATGGTGATTCTGAAATCATGGAGTTGCTGGCAGAACTTGATGAATCCTTATCGAATCCTATAAATGAGATAAAATTGTATGCGATATCAGGAAAACCGGGACAAGGATTCAATATGAATGCATATAGAGAATTTTCGAAGATAAGTGCCTTATATTCCCTATACAAAAAATGGATTGGGATACTCGAGGAAAAATTCCCAGAAGAAAGCTCTATAAACCTTCTCAACAGGATTTTTGAGCAATTTTACACGTATAAAAATAGAAAAACAAATACCATCTGGAGAGATAAAATCTCGTGGGCGATCATGGAATTTGGTGACCCATTTATTCATATAGAAAGCTATCTATATGAAGGAATTGGAAACGAAAAAGAAGAAAACAGATGGGGGCTTAGAAAAGGTACATTACACGTATTTAATCTATATCTAAAGGAGGTACTGAAAATGGAAGAAAAATACGCCAAAATACTGGCAGGATTTGGGCATGAATTGGGAGGAACTTGCGCAGAAAAGGACGAAATGGGAATATTGTATTCCCTCAGAAACGCCAAAAACATAGATGACTTTTTGAAGGTTCTTAATGACATAAACTTCAAACTGGAGATGCGAGTGAATGAAGAACTTTTGAAAATTGATGGGGAAAAGATAATGGGCCAACCGTGGATAAGAGTGAAAACTCTTCTCTCCATCTATGCCATGAACTCATATCTATGGGAAAAGAAGAAAAAAGGAGGTGCCTAAATGAGTAAAGCTATATCTATAGGATACATCTCAAAGGTATCTGTTGGAAATGTGAATGCTTCCCACACAGAGGGAAATGTGATGGTAACAAAAAAGGTGACGGTTCCAGACGGTAGCACATTGCCATACATATCTGGGCAGGCAATAAGGAGAATGCTGAGGGATAGATTGGCGGATTTGGGGGAAAATTTGGCAGAATCGGAATATTCGGTAAAAGGCCAGGAAGTAACCCCAATAGTGCAGCCTTGGGACTATATTGATGAGGACCTTTTCGGATATCTCGACCCATCTGGTTCTAGGAGAAGGACTTCACCAGTAAGGGTTTCTGCCGCTGTTGGAATGTTTCCATTCAGAGGTGATAGAGACTTGGGTACAAGAAGTTTCGAGAGATTTGGAGTTTCCATGGAGGGCGGAGGAAACATGTTCGAGACCGAGATTTATCAGAATCTCTTCAAAGGTGGCATCCTGATAGAACTGGATAGAATAGGAGAATATAAAGCAATTGAGATAGGAGAGAAAGAAGATCGCAGCGTTTCATCTGAAATCAAAAAAGAAAGGCTTACTAAACTGATGGATTCATTGAAACTGCTCTGGGGTGGCGGGAGAAGTGCCAGACTTCTGGTGGACATGTCACCGAAGTTCTTTGCATACGCTAGGCTCTCCGCAAAACATCCCGTATTTCTGGAGAACCTCGAAGTGGAATACAAAGAAAACGGATTCTACCTGAATACAGATACCATAATCTCCGCAATGGAAAAAGTATCAGAATATGTGGAAAACGCAATATTCGGAGTAGAAAAAGGTCTGTTTGTTAATGAAGACGAGATAAAGGAGATTCTCGGAAAGTATGGAAGTGTGGAGAGCATCGGAAAGGCTATAGATCTGGCAAAGACGGATGTGAATGAGATATGGAAGTCTTGAGCCTTAAAGTAAAGGCATTATCCACATCTTTCCGTCGCCCAATGGACCACAACTATCATAGAACATTTCCTTTACCTCCACCAACCACTATATATGGACTCATAGGTGCTGCAATAGGCATATCAGACAGAGAGATGTGGAAAAAAGAAAGTGTCCTGAAGGATATTAACATCTCTGTACTCAGTACCAACAAAGCCGGATTTGCCAAAGATATGTGGTCTATAAAGAAGATAAAAAGCAATAAAATATCGGAGACATCTCCGTATTTCAGGGAGTTGCTTTTTTATCCAGAATTCACTCTTATCTTTGGAGGAAATGAGGAAATACTATCCATTCTTGAAAATGCTTTTTCTGATCCGGTTTACGCTCTCACCCTTGGGAGAGAGGATGAGCTGATAAGGATTGATGATATGGAACGGGTGTATCTGGAAAAAGGAGAACCTTTGTTTTCAGGAACAATTCTACCTATCGATCTTAGAAAATCCAGATATAAGCCGATTCTCGAGGAAGGAATGGTGATCGACCCTCCCGTGATGGATTCCATACCACTCGACTTCACTGTTGATAAAAAAGGTGTTCGGACTCCAGGAGAAAAAAGGGTATATTCATTCATACCCTATGGCTTGAGCATACAGGTTGAGGAGGATATCGGAGAAGCACATTCTATTAATGGGAGAAATTTTGTATGGCTGAACTCCTAGCCAAACCAGATAAAAGCTTGTTACAACACACTATAGAAGTGCTCGAGAATTCTAAAAAACTTGTGGAAATTTTCAATATAAACGGAGAACTGCATGAAAGGATTTTTTTGGCCTGCGCTCTTCATGACATAGGAAAGGCCACAGAGAGCTTTCAGGAGTATATACGAGGAAAGCGCTCCAAAAGTTTTCCTCATGCTCTAGCTTCTTTCCCTTTCATATATATTGCAGAAATGAAACTTTATGGAAACCCTGTTCTGGCATCCGCTTCAGTAGTGAGCCACCATACTCCATTAAAAGATCTGGTTTTTGAGGGGCATGGTGGAAAGGTAAATTACCTACGAGATGAAATTTACGAATTTTTACATGAAATATCGGAATTTACAGGAATTGACATAAAAGAGCCTATATGGAAGATGGAGAAGTTATGGCTATATGGAAAGCCATTAGATATATTCAGAAAGGTAAGGAATAGGGATGTTTTAATCAATCTTGATGTTAAAAAATATTTTACGGTTAAGACATTATTGAACCTCTCAGATTGGTTTGCTTCTGGGAACATAAAACCGGAGGTCATTTTGAATAAGAAAAAGGAACTTATAAAACAGTACATTGAAAATAGCGATTTCTCACTAAGAGAATTCCAGAAGAACATGATTGGGTTTCATGGAGATGTGTTCCTGAAAGCTCCGACTGGTACCGGAAAAACAGAGGCTCTACTCCTATGGTCCAAAGGAAAAAGGCTGATATATCTTTTGCCGACTCAGGCCACAGTAAATGCCATGTGGAAACGCTTGAGAAAGATATATGGAAAAGACAATGTCGGGCTTGCCCACAGCCTGTCCTCTCTCATCCTACGCAGAGAAGGGGAGTTTGAAGATGAAAAGAGCGACATGGAATTCAGAGGAGATCTTCTCCTGTCATCTGTGTTTGCAAAGCCGGTGAATGTTGTCACACTGGACCAATATCTTATGGCTGCTCTACATGGCAGACACTGGGAAAACAAGGCATTTCTCGTGGCATATTCAGATATAGTAGTAGATGAAATACACTCCTATGATGCATATACCCTTGGTCTTCTTATGGAAACTCTAAAAGTATTTCCTCCGGAGCGCCTTGGAATGGCAAGCGCAACATTTCCCGATGCATTGCATGAACTCTTGATCGCTGAGATAGGAAAAAGGACCGAAATCTTGGCCGAAAAAACCCTGTGGAAGAGAAAAAGACACAAAATATACCTTAATGAAGACAACCTCGAATCTTCGCTTGAAAATGCCATTGATGATGCCGATAACGGAAAGAATGTTCTTATAATCGCAAACAGCGTTACAGATGCACAGGCATTATTTGAAGAGCTGAGGGATGCTGGATTTCCCGAGGATAGAAGCATGCTATTGCACTCCAGATTCGTCCATCGAGATAGAGAAGAAAAAGAGAGTTTTCTTTCTCAGTTTAGAAGCAATTCTGATAAGAAAGGCTTTGTTCTCATATCCACACAGGTTGTGGAAGTAAGTCTGGATATCTCCTTTGATGTTCTGTACACGGAAATAGCACCCATAGATGCGCTGGTTCAGAGGCTGGGAAGGGTCAACAGAAAAGGAGAAAAAGGAATTTCTAGGGTGAATATCCTCACAGACTTCAGTAAGAGAAGCGCTAGAGTATATGGAAATGGTGATGAGAAAGCTGGTGAGGAGATTCTTATTCGAAGCATAGACTTGCTTAAAAGAATTCCGAAAATACCGGAAGAAACCAATCTTCTACGCATAAACAACGAACTTTATAAACACATCTTTTCTACAGAGGACTTTAAAGAGAGGTACGAAAGTGGAAAAAACAAAGTGAATGAGTTCAAAGAAATATTGGGAACATATACGATAAATCTCTCAGACGAGTCTATGAGGAAAAGGTTCTTCACCCGAGAAACTTCTGTGATAACCGAAAGCGTAGTTCCCTGTAAATTTAGAGATGAAGTGGAGAATTACATTGAAGAGGGGAAAACATGGAAGATTCCCGAGCTAATGGTCTCTATTCCAGTATGGTGGCTAAATGAGATACCCAAGGAACACATCACCTCATATGTAAGTGTCGCAGATATAGAATATTCCAAAGATTTGGGCGCTCTTAAGAAAATATCATCAGAATGCAGTATATTGTGATTTACCATCACGCTCATGCGCTCCCTCATCTACCTGATAACCGAACACGATGCCCGCATCCCGATAAACTATCAGCATGCGCTCTCCTCCGCCCTGTACAGGTTCATAAAGGAGGCCAACCCAGACCTCTCATCATCTCTCCACCACTCCAGGGACTTCAAGTTCTTCAACTTCTCCAACATGAAAATCCCGAAGAAGGCCATTAAAGGACCCGAGATAGAGCTGAAAAAGGGCACCCATGTGATGTTCAACTTCTCCTCGCCTTCAGGGGACATTCCGGAGGCAACCGTTGCAGGCATGCTATCCACAGGAAGGATGGAGATTCTGAATGCGAAATTCACCATAGAGAAGATAGAGATACTGGAAACTCCCGACTTCTCCTCATTAGCCAGTTTCCGCACCCTCTCTCCCATCTACATAGACACAGTGAGGAACGGAGAGCGCTGGGACCTGATGCCCACGGACCCCGAGTGGAGGCATAGGATAGAGGAGAACAGCAGGAAGAAATACGCCCATTACTTCGGAAGGGAGTATAAGGGAGTCTTTGAGATTCCTGAGATAAGCAGAATGAGTTCCAAAAGGATAAACATAGGGGGTCAGTGGTGGAGGGCCGCCCATGTGGAATTCTCGGTGAGAGCGGAAGCGGAGATGCTCAGGTTCATCTGGGACACAGGCATGGGTTCGAGGAACTCGCAGGGATTCGGGTGCGTTCGGTACCTGGAATGAACACCCCATCCAGGAGCCCTTTCGGAACCTTTCAACAAAAAGTGAAAACCATTAAAACCCCTGCCCATTTATCTCTGTGCTCCACACGATACTCCTTCAGGCCATAGCCGCGCTCTGGCTCGCGATGCCTGCCCTCGTCGCCAATCCCTCAGCCGTGATATTCGGAGGCGGAACACCGATGGACTTCGGCTTACAATTCCGCGATGGCAGGAGAATACTCGGTGACGGTAAGACATGGCGAGGTCTTGCGGGCGGAGGTGCGGCGGGCGCCTTCATAGGAGTCATACAGCAGATAATTGCACAGTCGACAGGAATCCCCTATTTTCCGGAATTCTCGAGCGATGCCCTCACCGCCGTGATAATCGCAGTCATTCTCAGTTACGGAGCACTCCTCGGCGATTCTGTCGGAAGTTTCATAAAGAGAAGGCTGGGAATCGGGAGGGGAGAGAGGGCGTTCCTCCTCGACCAGCTGACATTCCTCATCATTGCACTGCTTCTTGTTTTTCTTGCGTATCCTCAGTTCTTTTTCACATATTTCTGGAATATACCCGCGATAATCACCCTTTTCGTGCTCACCCCGATATTGCACAGAATAGTTAATATAATCGGATACAGAATGGGGAAGAAGGATGTCCCGTGGTGATAATGTGCTGAAGGAAAGGCTCAAAGATATCGGTGCGATAAGGTTCGGAGATTTCACCCTGCGCTCCGGAAAGAAGAGCAGCTATTACATCGATTTGAAGAGGGCCACATGCGACCCCACTACCCTGGAGATGATGGCGGATGCTGTTGCGGACAGAATTCCAGAAGGTACGGACAGACTTGCCGGTCTGGAGATGGGTTCCGTGCCGATAGCCGCCGTTGCATCCGTAAAGACCCGCATACCCATGATAATCGTCAGAAAGGAAAAGAAGGAATACGGCACCGGCAACCGGATAGAGGGAGAACTCCGGAATGGAGACAGGGTGCTGATAATCGAGGATACCACCACTACCGGCGGACAGATGATAAAGGCGGCGGAGGTCATAAGAGAAGCGGGAGGAGTGGTTGAGAGCGCAGTAGTTGTGGTAAACAGGGAAGAGGGCGCTGACGAAGCGCTCCGCAGCAGAGGGATAATTCTCTCATCAGTGCTCACGGCCGGGGAAATACTGGAGAAATGGAAATGAACGGCGGCGATCCTCTGAGAATCCCGAAAAAAGGCCTGAATCTCATCGGCCTTCTGGCGATATTCTCCTTCGTCGGCCTCCTGTTACTGGAGACTCTGACTCTAATAGCCGGAGTTCCGGTGGTTGTCGACGGCATAAGGAATCCGGTCATATCAACGGAATCCGATCTGATACTGCCCTATTACGGTTGCAACGAGAGTTCGGCATCATCTTATTTCGAGATATCGCCGGAAATCAACGGGACGCTCAATTTCGTGGAAAACCGAATAATCTTCACGCCCAACGGATCCTTCAATAACGGGAGGATTTACGGAGTGAAGTACGGCTGCGGGGAGTCCATAAACCGCATTAGCTTTCGAGCGGAAAAACCGACTTATCTGGGGTATGTGGTCGTTTCCGATTTCAGGGAACACATTGTCATAGCCTTCAACATGGATGTCAGCAGGAGTGACATCGAAAGGAACATATCTTTCGAGCCTTCTCTCCCCTATACCACAAGGTGGTACGGAAACACCCTGGTAATGGAACCGGAGAGCACGTCCAGAGGAGCCTATACTCTCACGATAAAGGGAAATGTCAGTGTCGAGGGTAAGAACAGAAGCATAAACCTGGAAACGGTGTATTACGCCGGCCACGGAATACTCGATTTCACCGGGAAGTATGCCATACCGGAAGAGGGTTCGACATGGACCTACATAATCCTCCCTCCGGGACTGCCGGTCATCCTCAATCGCCTATCCGGCACCTCATTCGTTGCCTATTTTCTGTTCGTTGTCTCGGCCATCCTTATTTCCGTGGGAAACATATTCATAAGGGACGGAAGAAAGATCGCAGGCACGGCGCTCTCTTCCCTGAAACGCTACGAACTAAGAGTTCCGTCGGACCGCAGCATTTTCGATATAGCGGCGCTTTTCTTCGCAACCATAAGCTTCACGATACTCTTCTATCTTTTCATAGGCCTCTTCGAGACGAATCCCACGGTACCGCAGTTCGGGAAGATGCCTTTATGGGAGCAGATGTACGAGTTGTCCAGAGCAAGCGTCTGGGAGGAGCTGATAACCAGAATCCCATTCATCGGAATTTTACTCCTCATAATCCATGTTTACAGGGGAGAAAGGGAAGCACCTCTTTACAGATACATAATCGGAGGGAAGTTCCGGATGGAGCGGTCTGTTATGATACTCATCTTCCTCTGCGCGGGCATGTTCGGTTTCGTCCATATGGTGGCCGGATGGGACGTATTCAAGGTTTTGCCGGCGATGGTCGGAGGTCTTGCTATGGGATATCTTTATGCTAAATGGGGAATTTGGGCGTCCATAACACTGCATTTCGCCACCAATTACCTTTCAATGCCTACGGAATTGTTCGATTCCATCATATTGGACACGGCCATAGGACTGTTCTTCCTCGGGAGCATAATCATAGGCATATTCTTCTTCTATCTGTATTCCAAGGCCTTTATTCTCCACATTATGTCCAGAAAGGAGGCCAGGGGATCGGGGCCCGGTGAACCATACGCCCTTCCACCGCCTTACCGGCAGGAACCTCCAGAATTCGCGGTGAAAAACGGAGAAATACCCTATGCCCAGCATCCTTACAGATGTCATGTATGTGGGAACATCGAAGCCGAATACCTGGGAAAAGGGCTTTTGAAATGCACCAGATGCGGATCTCTGAGCATAATGCCGCCTTCACCCCCCGATATTGGACCGCCTAAGGTCTGACCCTGTTTATGGTCCGGGGGAAGGGTATGGTATCTCTTATGTGCTCGGCTTTTGCAAGCCATGCGACCACTCTCTCGACACCCATACCGAATCCGGAATGCTGCACGGAACCGTATCTCCTTAGGTCCAGATACCACTGATAGTTTTCGAGACTGGCTCCCTCTGCCTCAAGTCTATCTATGAGGTGCCTCACATCGGTCTCCCTTTCACTAGCTCCGAATATCTCGCCGTAACCCTCGGGAGCGAGCATGTCATTATTGAGAACCACCCTGGTGTCTTCAGGGTCCCAGCGCATGTAAAATGCCTTTGCTTCCTTCGGCCAGTGGGTTATGAATATAGGCAGCTTCTCATCTTCGGTAAGCATCTTTTCCTCCGGCGCTCCGAAATCATCGCCCCATTCCAGCTCGACACCTTTTTCTGCAAGCTTTTCCAGAGCCTCGCCATATCTGTATCTGGGAAACGGAGTCTCGATTTTCAGCAGTTCCCTCGGCTCTCTTCCGAGAAACTCAAGCTGCTTTCCGTTCCACTCCGCAACCCTGTGCGCTATGTGTGCGGTCAGCTCTTCCTGAATCTTCATGTTCCCTTCCAGGCCGGTCCATGCCTCCTCCGCCTCGAGATGCCAGAATTCCGTGAGATGCTTCCTTGTCCTGCTCTTCTCCGCCCTGAAGCTGGGTGTTATCGAGTAAACGTTTTCAAGTGAAAATATCAGGGCTTCGAGGTAAAGTTGAGCGCTCTGACTCAGGTATGCCTTCTGCCAGAAATATTTGAGCTCGAAGAGAGTTGCTCCACCTTCGGCAGCGCTTCCGGTGAGTATCGGTGGTGTGACCTCATAGAAGCCGTGCTCATCGAACCACTCCCTTGCAGCCTTAAGAACGGAGTGCTTTATCTTGGCAATCTCGGTTAGCTTTCTCGATCTAACCCAGAGATGCCGTTTGTCCATGAGAAATTCTTCGCTCTGGTGCTTTGTTATCGGGAATGGTTCTGCGAAATGAATGACACGAAATCTCCTGACCTGAATCTCATATCCACCGGGAGCCCTCGCATCTTCAACCAGTATCCCCTCAACCTCTACGGACGATTCCACGAGAGCCTTTTTGGCATCCTCGAACTCCTTCTCTTCCTCCATGTCGCCCTTGAAAAGTGTTGCCTGAATTATCCCGCTGGAATCCCTTATCACAGTGAACACCATCTTTCCCTTGTGTCTCGTACGGTATATCCAGCCCCTAGTCCTCACTCTCTGACCCACCATGTCTCCTTTAAGGAGTTCCTCAGCTTTCAGGAATTCCAGCTCTGACATGGATGCGGATTGGAAAGGGGAATATATAGGTTATTGTGGGGGAACCTCTGCAAACTATACGTAGCGTCTTAAGTGATTGCGCATAGTCGTCGTAGTGTTTCACTACCCTTTTTCCAGCGGTCGAACTGCATTTCAACAACTGTAGCTATGTTGTCAAGGGTTGGGAAGTATCTATTGTGGGTGCATGTTCGG
>JAJRVK010000068.1 GCA_024277315.1 archaeon
ACGATAAACCACATATGAGTCTGAACTTTGATAACGCTGAGACTCCCGAAGAAGCTTTCTGGAGAAAGCTTCCGGAGGAAAAGATATTCGAATATGAGAGGTGGTTACTTGAAATGTAAAATGAATTCGGGATACTACAGAGACCGGCGAATACGGAAAAGGATAAATAGACATCCGGCATAGTCTCCGTGAATAGGATGATGAGTGTCTCTAAAAAGCCAATGATGCTCAGAAAAGGGCTCATAAATGGAACTCCTTGTAGAGAAGCCAGGAATGTGAGAAAAAGAGACCGCATCAGAGAAGAGATGCGTGGACTCGTAATCAGTGGTATTTTTGGTGCCTTTATGATAGCGGTGTCCATGCTCCTTCTGACAGGGCTCTACAGAGTCTTGCTGCCGTAGGTGGGCCCATGGTCAGGGCTTTTATCGCCGTAGAGGTGAGGGCTGACAGGCGTCTCGCTTCGCTTCTCGAAGAACTGAAGAAACAGAGTGTCAGATTGAAGGCTGTTGAAGCTGGAAACATACATCTTACATTGAAATTTCTCGGTGAGATCGATGATGAACAGGTCAAAAGGATCTCGGAAGATATGGCATTTCTCGGAGATATCTGGGTTTTCTCCGTCTTCATGAATGGAATCGGTGCGTTTCCCTCCGTAAAAAGACCCCGTGTAATCTGGATAGGTATTAATGAAAGCGGGACTCTCAGAAGGATATGGGCCGAGATAGAGGATATTTCGGAAAGGGCCGGAATAAAACGGGATATCCAGGATTTCTCTCCTCATATCACTCTGGCTCGCGTTAAAGATTTCAAAAATTCATGGAAAGTCGGGGATTTCATAGAGAAGCATCGTGAGGATTCGTTCGGGGAGCTTCCTATCGAAGAGATAAAACTTAAAAAAAGTGTTCTGACTCGGCAGGGGCCGATTTATTCGGATATCTTAACGGTGAAACTTAAAAAATAATATTGTGTAATGGGTTTTTGCAGGGTTATGGCCGGTATTGTTCCGTATTATGTGCACTTTCCTCGTCTGTCGAAACGGGCTCCGTTGCCTCCGTGTTTTCCGCCGGGAATTCTTCCAGAGTGGGTTCGACAGGCTGTTGAGCTGTTTCTACTGGCATTTCCGGTGGCCTCCTCCTTTTCATTGCGATAAGAGCGGCGGCAAGACCTCCGATTATCAGAAGTCCTATCGCCAGATATATCAGCGGAAATTCTGCCGGTTTTTGAGCTTCGGGAAGTTCTATCTCAGGAGCGTTCGTGCTCTCTCCCGGCGTTACTTCGACATGGATACTCTTGGGCTCGTAACCGGCTTTCGATACCGTCAAAGTGCGGTTTCCTGCATGTGCCTGAATGCTGAACTCCCCGTTCTCGTCGGTTACGGCCGTTTCACCGGTATCCAGAGTGATCGTTGCTCCGACGATCGGATTTCCTTTCTCGTCCATAACTCTGCCAGTAATGGTCCCTATGTCCGTGGTTGTGAACGGTAGGGTGTAGCCCAGATAGTTGCCAACCACATCGGAAGCGTTCATGCGCAGTACATAGGTGGTGGCGTATGCGAAATCATCGTGGCTCATGGTGAGAACCGTGTTATTTTCGGACCAGGAAAGGGTCCAGCCTCCGGGATTCGGAGAGCACGAATAATAGAATGAAGAGGGGTCCATTGACTCTGAGAAACGGATTACAACAGACGAAGAGATATTAACTCCTATTGCGTTATCGGCGGGAATTGTCGAAATCACCTCGGGAGCCGTGGCATCAACTGCGAATATCACGCTTGCCGTGTTGAGAAGACCGGCATTGTCGATCGCTCTCACCTCAACCGTGTGGTTTCCGTCACCTAGGCCGATTATCCGGTAGCTGGTATTTGTGCCCAAGTTTGTCCATATTCCTCCGTCCACTCTTATCATATAGTACTCTATGCCGGAGGTCGCATCACTTCCAAACCATCTCACTTCCACATCGGAGCCGTGGAGGGAACCCTCCGAAGGTGCCGTTATTCTTATCTCAGGTGCGGTTATGTCGACGATGAAGCTCACGGACGTGCTGTTCGAATTGCCGGCGTTGTCCACTACCCGGAGATATACGGTGTGCTGACCCTCAGAAAGGGATTCTAAAATATGACTGGTATTCAGTCCGATACTGTTCCACGATCCGCTGTCTATCTTTATTTCGTAATGGTTTATTCCGCTTGTGCCATCATTTCCTGACCATCTCACCGTTAGCATGTCCGAGGTGGAGATATACCCATCAGACGGGAATGTGATCACGAGGGTCGGTGCCGCTGTGTCCGTCGTGAAAAGAATCGAATCCGTTGCGCTCTTCCCCGTGAAATCAAAGACCCTCACCTCCACCGTATGGTTTCCGTCCGCAAGCGATGATATTGCATAACTGGTGTTGGTTCCCACATTTATCCATGAACCATTATCGATTCTTATCTCATAATGCTCCACTCCGGAGCCGGAATCATCACCGACCCATTCCACGATGACATCCGATATGCCGAGTATCGCACCGGAAACCGGGGAGCTTATGTTTATGGTCGGTGCTTCCGTGTCCACTATGAACATCACGCTGTCCGTGTTCTCATTACCGGCATTGTCTATTGCTCTGAGGTCGACTGTGTGCTGACCGTCGGAAAGATTGAGATATGTGTGACTGGTGTCTGTCCTCACATCCGTCCAGTTACTTCCGTCAATCCTGATCTCATATCTGTTTATTCCAGAAATGGAATCGATGCCCGTCCATATGACCGTAACGGATGTGCTCTCTATTATCTCCCCTTCCGATGGAGAGGTTATGTTCACATCTGGAGGCGTTATATCTCCTATTGCATAAAGATTGCTGTCATTCGAACCTATGTATATCAGGCCGTCCA
>JAJRVK010000069.1 GCA_024277315.1 archaeon
CGAGAAGATAACGGTGGCGGACATGAACCTCGCAAATGCCCATGAACTCTGCGATTTTGCAGAAGTTACCATATATGACCACCACATAGCGAAGAGGGTGGAATGCGCCGAGCACATCAACCCGTACCTCCGGGGAAAAATATACCCATCAGCTACGCTTGTGATTTATGAAACTCTGAATCTCCCGCTTGACCACAGGGTCGTCCTCGGAATGGTGGGAGATGTGGGTAAGAAAATACTCGAAAGACCGGAGAAAGAGATTGTCTCGAAATACATTAAAGAATCGGGCAGAAGCTTCGAAGAACTTGAAAAAGCAGCGTCCCTCCTGGATTCCAGCTACAAGATGTTCAGGAGGGATGAGGTTCTGGAGAATGTTTTCATGGCACACGATTTCGAGTCCGTACTCAACAGCGATGTACTTCACCGGAATCAGGAGATACTCGATAAGGAGATTGAAGAACTCGTATCCAGGGCAGAAGACCTCGGAAGCCTCATGGTTCTGAGGATGAAAACCGAGCACCACATAATCTCCGCTGTCGCCCGGAAGATCGCATGGGGTATGGGAAAAACAGCCCTCGTTCTCAACGAGAAAACGGATAGAGATGAGATATATCTCAGAAGCCCGGGCATTGACATATCAAAGTACATTGATATTGCAAGGAGCAGAGGATACAACGCAGGAGGAAAGAAAGAGGTTGTGGGCGTTGTTCTGCCGAAAGGCGAAGGAAAGAAGTTCTTCGACGAGATGCTGGAGGAGTTGAGATGACGAATTACATAGTTTCCGGATTGGAGCGCTCCGGAACCTCCATGATGATGCAGATTCTCTATTACGGAGGAATGGATGTTGCCTTCGACAAAAAAAGACCTCCAGACACGCACAATCCCAAGGGTTACTTCGAGCTTGAGGGTGGGAAGGTCATAAACCGCCTGATGGAAGGCACTTTTCCCATGGAGAAATACGATGGCAAGTTCATAAAGGTCACAGCCTATGGCCTGAAGTTTCTCCCGCCGGGCGACTACAGGATAGTATATATGATAAGGGACATCGAGGAAATAATGGACTCAATGGAAAAGATGGCCGGAAAGATAGACAGGGATGTGGAAAAGCCGATTTTTGAGAAGCTGAACAGATACGCCATGAAACTCATGGAAAAAAGGGAAGATATAGAGTATATAATCGTGAAATACAATGATGTTCTCAAAGACCCCAGGAAGGAAATAGAAAGGGTCAATGAATTCCTCGGCGGAAAGCTCGATGTCGAATCCGCCATGAAGGCGGTTGACCCGAAACTTTACAGGAACAGGAAGGTGAAGATATGAGTGAGGAAAAGAAAGGAGTTACCGTGTGGTTCACTGGACTGCCGTGCTGTGGAAAGACCACCATAGCCAAAGAGCTGAAGAAAAGGCTGGATGAGAAAGGATGTGATGCGGAGCTTCTGGACGGAGACACCGTCAGGGACTTCATAAGGAACAGGGACTTCTCCAAGGAAGGCCGGAACAAGCACCTCAGATATATAGCGCTCATGGCCAGACTGCTATCTAGGAGAGGGACCATAGTCCTGTGCACCTTCGTGAGCCCTTACAGGGAGAACAGGGACTTTGCCCGCTCCATAAACGAGAACTTCCTGGAGATATATGTCAAGGCTCCTCTGGAGGTATGCATAGAGAGGGATGTGAAGGGAATGTACAAGAAGGCCCTTGCAGGGGAGATAAAAGGATTCACCGGAATAGACGACCCCTATGAAGAGCCGGATAACCCCGAGCTGATAGTGGAGACCGACGAGGAGACTCTGGAAGAGAGCGTTGAGAAGGTCATGAACCTTCTTAAAGAGAGGGGACATGTCGATTAAGGACCTGAAGATAAAAAGAGAGTTCTTTCTCATATCCCTTTCAATCCTCTTAATCTTTTATCTGATTCCGACACCGGATGGCCTTGACTATAAGGGAAAGATGATGATCGGTCTGATGTCCTTCGCCATATTCCTCTTTGTGACGGAAACACTGCCGCTGGGAATGTCCGGCATACTTATCATGGCCATCCCGCCGATTCTCGGAATATACGATTCGAGGGAGGTATTCGGTTTCTTCGGGAACGAGGCCATATTCCTGCTTATAAGCGCATTCATCCTCGCGGCCGGTTTTCAGAAGAGCGGACTGCACAGGAGAACGGCTGTCAGATTTCTAAAAAGGTTCGGCAAATCACCGAAGATATTCATTCTCGGCATACTGCTCCTGGGCTCATCCTTTTCCTTCATGATGTCCGAACATGCGGTTGTGGCCCTTATGATTCCGATAATCGCTTTTTCACTCATGGGAGTGTATGAGGATGAGAACCTCAGAAAAGCAGGCATGATAGCCCTGGCCTACGGCTGCTCTGTGGGAAGCATAGGCACACTTCTCGGCGGTGCCAGAAATCCGTACGCCGTGAGCTTCATAAGTGAAAACACCGGAACAAACATCACGTTTCTCCAGTGGTCTACCATGGCAATACCGGTGGTTCTCATAATGCTACCCATCGTGTGGCTCCTTCTGATAACCGTTTTTCCAACAAAAACCGAGAAAATTCCGGTAAAAAAAGAAAGGAAAAGCCCAATAAGCGGAATGGAGATTAAGGCCGGTTCTGTGCTTTTAGGGACCGTCGTCCTGCTTTTCATCTTCGGCAGCATAGGGACGGCTGTCATAGCCATTCTCGGTGCGACCGCAATGTTTCTTCTCGGAGTGATAGACTGGAGGGATGTGGAAAAGGCGATACCATGGGGAGTCCTACTTCTCTACGGAGGAGCAATAACTCTCGGAAAGGGAATGTTGAACACAGGAGCAACGGAATGGATAGCATCGGGGATAGTGAGATATGTCGGAAGTAATCCGGAACTGCTCCTTCTTATTGTAATAGCCATAACCGTTCTTTTCACCGAATTCATGAGCAATACCGCTGCGGTGGCTCTCATGCTTCCCATAGGTCTGGGCCTCTCAGCTGCTGTCCCCGCTCTGAATCCCATAGCCGTTTCAATGGCCATAGCTCTGGCAGGTGGTTTCGCCTTCACTCTTCTGATCGGAAACCCAGGAAATATGATAACATACAGTACTGGATATTACAGGCAGAAGGACCTGTTCAGAATAGGGATATTCGCCGACATATTCGGGATATCCGTGATTTACCTTGTGGCGATGACAGTTTGGAAGTTCATGGGGGTGTGGTAATGAAGTGTCTGATACCCATAACACAGGAAATGAGGAATGAAAATGCAATAAAAAGAGCTCAGATATTATGCGATGAGATACACATCGTGTATGTGGTGGACAGAGAGATGATGGACAGAATGGAAAGGGAATCGGCGTATGTCCTTAACTCAGAGACTCTTAATGCCGTGGAAGAGGCCATTATCAGGTCACAGAGAGAGGAGGCGGAGAGAATTCTCAACCATATCAAAAATTCTGGAAAGAGAGCGCATCTTCATTTCGAGATAGGAGACTATTTCGATATTGTGGAGAGATATGCGCTCAGGTTGAAACCGCATCTTATAATGATAGATATTTTCGATAGAAGACTAA
>JAJRVK010000070.1 GCA_024277315.1 archaeon
TCTCCTTTATCCTGTGTTCGGCCTGCAGAACCTGCTTGAAAAAGGTGTTGAGCACCAGGGAGAACATGAGGACAGGTACGAAGAGCAGGAGCTGGAAGAGCTGCGGAGCATGGAGGATTTCCGGGAGGAAAAGGGCCGAAATCATGGCGATGACGGAAAAGACAGCGGTGGCCGCGATCTTTATGTAGAAAGCGCTCCCGACGACCTTTTCCCTTCCCCTTCCCTCGGCAGCGTATTTTATGAGAGCGCTCCCCGTGCCGGAATCGCTGTAGAGTATCAGGAAATTGTATATGGAAAGGGCGAGCATGAGCGCTCCGTATTCCTCTCTTGAGATTATTCTGGCCGAAAGTACGACATAGATAAAACCTATGAGCGCGATGACCATCTTGTCCATCAGGGCAAAACTACCCTTTTTCAGCAGAACTCCGGTGAACGATGACATGAGCGGATGGAAATCGCATATGGATTTTATAGTTGTGGTTATGGAATGAGGACAGGATTTCAGAGGAACGGCGCAGGAATTGGAGGATTGTGTGCCAAGTAGCACAAGAGAACGGTTTCGCGCCCGGCAGATATGTAAAAATAGGACAAAATTTAAAAGGATGATAGATATAGTGCCGTGTGAATATGCAGGATGATATGAAGGTTGAGATAGCGTCAAAAAACAAAGATGAGGGGGCGGATAAAAAATGACAATGGATCTTACATTTATTCAATTCCTATACCCCGCAGCTTGCTGTGGTTGGGAGCTTCATTTCCTAGTCTCGTGGATGACAGTAAAAAGCATTCTGCTGACCCATGGATAATAGCCCTAGCCATAGATATGAATAAACAAACCAGCATTATTGAAACAAGAGAGGTAATAGTTGTTACAAATGAAAAGCTGAGGGGAAAGAGGGTTAAAATTCCGTTTGTCTGTAAGCATTTTGGCATCCGATATATGAGCCTTCTAGAGATGCTGAGAGCTGAAAGGTGGAAGTTCTAATATTTTAACAATATGTCATATCGACATGACATAAACTTAAAGAATATGTTATGCGTGGATGACATAACCTTTAAATATCTCTGTTATTTATGATTTATCATGAACCTTGAAGACCACAACTTTCACTGGAGAAAAGGGTATTTCTACGGCAACGAAAGAAAGAGGGAGATATATCCCGAACTCTGGAAATCCCTGAAAAGCAGGCGCATAACCGTTATAACAGGCACCAGAAGGGTGGGAAAGACCACGATAATGAAGCAGATGATAGACGAACTCATAAAGGAAGGGGTGGACAGATACAGCATCCTTTATTTCTCGTTTGACGAGGAACAGCCATCTGTAAGGGAGCTCATAAGGGAGTACGAAGCCAGACTTGGCATGGATATTCTGGAATCGAAGGAAAGATACCACATATTCCTGGACGAGATACAGAAGCTTAAGGGCTGGCAGGAGCAGATAAAGTACTTCTACGATTCCTATGAGAACATAAAGTTCATCGTCTACGGCTCCGCATCACTTTTCATAAGGCAGGGGGTCAGGGAGAGCCTCGCAGGCCGTGTCAAGGAGTTTCACATGGGCCCCCTGAGCTTCAGGGAATATCTGGCATTCACCGGGAAGGATTACATGCTCGAAAAACCCGGTATGTTCGAGAAGAATCTTGAGGCTGAGTTCGATAGATACCTGAAAAGGCAGTACATAGAGGTCCTGAACGAGGATGACGATGAGGTCAGGGACTATGTCAGAAGCATAATAGAGAAGATGGTCTACATAGACATACCACAGATTTTCTCCATCGAAAACCCGCACCTTCTGATGAAGATTGTGGAAATCGTTGCATCAGAGCCCGGGATGCTGATGGAGTACACATCCATAGCGAGGGCGATAGGCAACGGAGAGAGCATAAGCAGGGTGAGGGTCTCCAGATATGTGCATCACCTTCAGGATGCATATCTCCTGAAACTTGGGTACAACTACTCGGAAAGTGGTATTGTTAGCGAGAGAAAGATGAAGAAGGCATATATGTCGAACGCATCCCTGTCGATGATTGCCAGAAGAGAGCCTGACATGGGAAAACTGGCGGAGCAGTGCTTTTTCACCAGAGAGGATGTGAGGTTCTTCTGGAGGACTCCTCAGAAAGATGAGGTTGATATCGTGCTGGAAGCCGATGATGGTCCCATTCCGGTTGAGGTGAAATATCAGGGAAGCATAGGGAAGAGCGATTTCAAAGGGCTGATGAAGTTCATGAGAAAGTACGGAGTAAAAAAAGGCATTCTGATATCAAAAAACACAGAAGACACCATCGAAACCGGGCATGGCACCATAAAGGCGCTTCCGGCTTGGAAACTCGCCCTCGGCCAATTCATTTGATACGCATACTCCAAAGTTCGCTGCGGCCGAATTCTTCATTTATTCCGTCCTTTCCTCGAAATTCCTATTTGTCGAACCGACGCTCATTTCCTGATTCTCTCTATCACGGCCCCTATCATCAGCGGAAGCAGGACCGTCGCATCTCCGTCCACGGTCACATAGTCCGCATCCTCTCTCACCTTTCCCCATGATACTGCCTCTCTGACACGAGCGCCTGAAAGGGAGCCGTCATATTCAACTGCGGTGGTGATATATACGGCGTAATCCAGGCCATCGCGGAACTGGTTCCACCATATCGTGTGATGCTTTGATATGCCCCCTCCGACCATGAGAGCGCCGGTCTTTTTTGCCGTGAAGACTATGTCTGCGAGGTCCTGCTCATCTTTGAACACGTTTATTCGGAAGTCACTGTGGTCCTGCCAGAAACTCCAGAGCTGGGAACCGAAGGCTCCGTCTGTGATTCCGGGAATGAACACAGGGATTTCGTTCTTCCATGCCCAGTACAGGAAGGAGCGCTCGTCCATCCGCTTTCCGAACTCCCACGCCAGTTCCTTGGTGGATATGTCTCGCACTCCGGAATCGTATATCTCCCGAAGTATGGGTTGCATGTGCTCCTCAAGAGGAATACCATATGATTCGTTGGGGACGAAGACATTTCCCAGCCTGTTTATCCCCTCCTGATGAAGTTCCGCATCGTCTGCGAAGAATGTTCCGTGGTAGTAATCCGCCCATGAGCGCGCAAGGTCATGGTCGAGAGCGCCGGAGGTGGTGATTATTCCGTGCACCAGCTTCCTTTTCACGAGCTCTATTATGACCCCGCGGGTTCCGGTTGCCAGAATGCAGGCCGGAAACGAAAGGAAATTGAATATATCCGGCTCGGTGAACATCTTTTCCAGTATATTCACGCCTATACCCACGTTCTTAGCGGTGAATCCTCCGGAATCATAGAACGATTTCACCAGTTCGTCGAGGCTCATTCGGTCCTTGATTTCGATGTCCTTCACCGATTTCAGCTTCTGCGCCATGGAAATGCAATTTCGACACGGTTAAAAAGCTTTTTATCCCGGAAGATACAGGGCCCGGAGCCTGAAAGCATCCATCGATTAACTTTATATACCCCTGCTATTGTGAGGGTGACACTCGAGCAGGAGGCCCAAACTTGGCATCTAAGACAAAAGATTCTGAAAATCCTGACTTCAAATATATGGTCCGAATCGTGGACACGGACATAGATGGTAACAGGCCGGTGGTCCATGCCCTCCAGAGCATACCGGGAATAGGGCAGAGGAGCGCCGAAGCCGTTGTTTACGGTCAGAACTTTCCGCCCTATGAAAAGATAGGAAATCTCTCGGACGAGGACATAGAGAAGCTGGATAATATTCTCAGGGAGGTTCACAGCCACATACCGTCCTGGATGGTCAACAGAAGGAAGGACTACGAGACTGGAAAGGACATCCATGTTGTAGGTTCCGAGCTGAAGATGCAGGTAAAAGACGACATCGATATACTGAAGAAGATAAGGGCCTACAGAGGAATAAGGCACGAAACCGGACACAAGGTAAGGGGCCAGAGGACGAAATCCAACGGAAGATCGGGACTCACGCTGGGAGTTTCAAGAAAGAGGAAGTGAGGTGGATAGATGGGAGATCCGAAATTCAACAGAAAAAAGTATTCCAAGCCCTCGCATCCCTGGCAGGCTGACAGGATAAAATACGAGAAAGAGATTCAGAAGAAATACGGCCTGAAGAACAAGAGGGAGATATGGAAGGCTCAGGCGGAGCTCAGAAGGATGAGAAGACATGCGAGGAAGCTTCAGGCCAGACTGAGATACGGAGACCCGCAGGCGGTCAAGGAATCCCAGGAACTTCTGGCAAAACTCACTGCTCTGGGAATACTTCAGGGTGAGAATATAGGGCTGGATGATGTCCTGGCACTCGATGTCGAAGCGGTTCTTATGAGGAGGCTCCAGACCATAGTCTATTTCAGAGGAATGGCGAATACCCCCGAGCAAGCAAGGCAGTTCATAGTTCACGGACACATAGCCGTGAACGGCGGAAAGGTTACGGTTCCGGGTTATCTGGTTAAGAAATCCGAGGAAAGCCTCATCACCTATCACTACAACTCACCGTTAAACGATGAACTTCATCCCGAAAGGACAAAAAAGCAGAAGAAGATGGAAAACAGGATGGAAAAGGCGGAGGTGACCGTAAATGGTTAAATGGGGCGTCGCTCATATATATGCATCACACAATAACATAATAATCACACTCACGGACATAACAGGGGCCGAGACCCTTGCGAAATGCAGCGGCGGGATGGTAGTCAAGGCGGATAAGGACGAAGGCTCTCCGTACGCCGCCATGAGAGCCGCGGAAAGGATTGCCGAGGCCGCAAAGGAGAAGGGCATAAATCAGATATTCGTGAAGGTGAGAGCTCCGGGCGGGAACAAGTCCCACTCACCGGGACCTGGTGCTCAGGCCGCAATAAGGGCACTTTCCAGATCCGGATTGAGAATCGGAAGGATAGAGGATGTCACCCCCATACCCCATGACGGTACAAAGAAGAAGGGGGGAAGGCGCGGAAGAAGGGTATAAATGCAGATAGATGTTCTTGAAATCGAAGATACCAGGGCAAAACTGCTCATATATGATGCCGACCCCTTCATCGTCAATGCTCTCCGCAGAACCCTCATGTCGGATATACCCAAAATGGCCATCGAGGAGGTCGATTTCCACCTCGGACCCATAGGAACAACGGAGGGCGGGAGAGTGGCCGACGGCTCCTCCCCTCTTTTCGACGAAATAATAGCCCACAGACTGGGCCTCATACCGATACCCACGGATCTGAAGAGATTCAACCGCAGGGACGAGTGCGACCACGAACCGGAAAAATCATGCCCCCTGTGCACGATAACTTACACGCTGCACAAAGTCGGTCCGTGCACTGTGTATTCCGGAGACCTGGAGCCAATAAACGGCCCGGAATTCAGACCCAGAGATGAGCTGATACCAATAGTAGAGCTCAGTGAGGGACAGGCCATATATATCACTGCAAATGCTGTACTGGGAACCGGAAAGGAGCACGCCAAGTGGCAGGTCACAAGCGGTGTGGGTTACAAGTACTATCCGTCCGTGACCATTGACGATTCCAAATGCACGGACTGTAGAAGATGTATCGAGATATGCCCTGAAAATGTTTTCGAAGAGATGGATGGCAAGGTTGTTGTCAAAAACCCGGAAAACTGCTCGCTGTGCAATACCTGTGTGGACGAATGTCCGGACAGCATAAAGGTGGAGGGGGACCGGACCAAGTTCATATTCAGTTTCGAAACGGACGGCTCTCTGAGTGCCGAAGAGACGCTGAAATATGCCCTGCAACACCTTGCAGACAGGTTCGAGGCTCTCCGGGAAAGCGTATCCGAACTGAAGTGATGCGCTCCCCTCATCCGGAACGGATAAAATGGAAGCGATAACAGTTTTGTTGATAGCTGTCGGGCTGGCAATGGATGCCTTTGCCGTCTCCGTAAGCAGCGGAATAACAATAAGGAATCTGAGAATCGATCATGCCCTAAAAATCGGCATATTTTTCGGCTCTTTTCAGGCGATCATGCCCGTAATCGGCTGGTTCGCGGGCACAGGTATGAGGGACCTGGTCTATGGGATAGACCACTGGATTGCCTTCCTCCTTCTGAGCTTCATTGGCTGCAGGATGATATACGGTGCCCTGTGGATGGATGCGGAAGAGAGGGAATTCGATCCGCTCAACATCTATGTCCTTCTCTTTCTCTCTTTTGCCACGAGCATCGATGCTCTTGCGGTCGGAGTGAGCTTCGCCTTCCTGAATGTATCGATCCTTGCTCCCGTGCTTATAATCGGGCTTATAACATTCACACTCTCTTTTTTCGGCGTTTATGTCGGAGACAGGCTCGGACATTTCTTCGAGAAAAAGATGGAGGTCGCCGGCGGCATCATATTGATACTCATAGGTCTTAAAATACTGGTGGAGAGCGGGATATAGAGTGTCTCGAAATCGAAAAACCGCAATCACCGATTTCTGTAGTGAAATATCCCCAGCATCCCGGTTTTTATCGAGATTTCCACAGTATTTCCGAGCATTTCATTGGATATCCCATTTGCCCATTTCACGGAGAAAGAGTCGCTTTCCATCGGATACTTCAGACCGGAGAGCCTGACTCCATCGACCTTCTCGGACAGGGGAATAAGGGAAACCCTCTCTCCATTTTCACCCTTTATCTGGATTTTTCCCTTACCTTCCAGAACAAAAATCTCCATATCGGGCTCGACAATCCGTGCATCGATTCTTTTCGGCACCGAGAGAAGCATATGGATGTTAGCCAGAGCATGATCAGGAATAGAAGATATCGCCATAGAGACAAGTATCTCGTCGTATCCGAGTTCCAAGGCCTTATTAAGAGCGAGCCATCCGTCGGTTCTGTCTTTTTCCCGGGGATATCTGATGATCCTGTCCTCGGGGATATTTTCAAGAATTCCGGCTTCCGCCGAGTCCATATCTCCGATTACGAGGTCCGGCCGAATTCCCAGAGCGTGTGCTGTATTAACTCCTCCGTCGGCACATATGATAAAATCGGATTCCTCTGCCGTTTTTATGTAGAACATCCTGTCCTTCTCCGACAGCTCCCGACAATCTCTTCCGTTCAGCAGAATGAGGCACATCATGTCATCTCTCCATTTCTTCGGATATCTTTTTCACGGTTTCAGCAGCTTTTACAGCAGATTCTCCGAACACATACAGACACGGCTCCCTTCCGTAGGCCCCCCGATCAGCAAGGAAGAGACCGCGCCATCCCTCAGGTATGTTTTCTCCGTCGAACTCAGCGAACTCGAACCCGAGATTTTTCAGAACCTTTTCAACATCCTCGTTGAAAAGTATGTTCACCACAGCCTTTATGTCTTCACGCATACCCATTGCTGAGAGCAGTATGCCGGAAAGGTGTCTGCTGACGCCGAATTCGGGGCCTGTCAGGGCCATCACCTTCCCTTTTATCTCAACGAGACGTCCGGGTATTGCCACCACCTCCGAGGGATTTTTCGCTCCGGGCGGGGCCGATGCTATGTTTATCCTGACCTCCGGGATGATTCTCTCGGAGAGATGACCTTCGAGAATTCTCACCGCCTCCATAACATCATCGAGAATCTCCCTTCTTTCCGCCGCCTGCCTCTGACTTCTTATGTTCATGCACACCCTGCAGTTTTCAACCGGATGAAGCGAGCATAAAAGCCCTTTCTCACGTATGGAGAAGCAGCCCTCGCAGAGAACGGAAACCATTTCAGCCTCACCCGCCCCATCCGTTATTAGTTTCACGAGCTTTTCCACCGTCGCAGATATCTCCGCATCGATATGAGGTTCAAAGCGCTCGTTCTCCATGGATAAATATCTGCTTACCATGGCCTGCGTGACTCCGACGGCATCCGCAATCTCTGTCTGCTTCCACCTCTCGTCTTTCAGGGCCTTCGCGCTCCTTTTCCTGATTTCCGGTAGAATCCTTTCGATCATAACGCTACATGGTGCGTCAATCATATTACTCGGTAATATCGTTATAAGGCATGTTATTTAAAGTTTTTGCAGGAAGAAAAAGGATTAAATACCAATCCATATTATGGAGTTATAGATGGCCAAGGAGGCATCAAAATGCTCGGAGATATGAACCCAGTACAGAAAAAAATGCTTGCAATCGCCGTTGTGGTGGTAATACTCGCAGGAATCGTGGCGGCATACACTATGTGGCACCATCAGAAGGAAGTCTCCTCGAGGGAAGAGCGCCTGGTGATTTATGCCTACGACAGCTTCGTTTCCTGGGGTCTCAGCAATTCCACTATACACAAGTTCGAGGAGATGTACAATGTCACGGTCGAGGTCAGAACCTACGGAGATGCGGGCTCCGTGTTAAACCGCGTTATAATGGAGAAATCGAACCCTCAGGCGGACATAATAGTGGGCGTGGACAACTCCCTTCTGCAGAAAGCTCTGGATAACAACGTTCTCGAACCCTATAAACCGGCGAACATAGTCAAGATACCCGAAAACCTGATATTCGATCCCAGCTATCATGTGGTGCTCTTCGATTACGGCTATGTTGCTCTCGTTTACAACAAGACAGTGGTTACGAATCCTCCGGAAACCTTCGAGGACCTGCTCTCACCGGAGTGGAAGGGAAGGTTGATACTTGAGAATCCCCAGACATCCAGCACCGGCCTCGCGTTCTTCGACTGGACAATAGCAGCCAACGGAAACAGAATGAACACGACGTTCTGGAGCATTCTTGCAAGTAATGCCAAGATAACGGATGGCTGGGACAGCGCATTCGAGATGTTCGAAAACGGCGAGGGATACATAATGGTCAGCTATGCCACGGACCCGGCATACTATGTGGAGTACTACAGCGATACGAACTATGTGGCGTCCTTCCTGAAGGTTAACAGGACCGGAAAGACCACCGGATATCTGCAGATAGAAGGCATGGGGATAGTGAAGGGATGCAAACACCCGGAACTCGCGAAGAAATTCATAGAATTCGCATTGAGTGAGGATTTCCAGAAAGAGATTCCGCTGACCAACTGGATGTTTCCTGTGAATCCGGATGTTCCTCTGCCGGACTGCTTCGAATATGCGGTGCATCCGGAGACGGACCTCGCCATAGACCCGAAAACCATGGCTGAAAATCAGGATGCATGGCTTGACGAATGGGCAAGGGCCGTGCAGGCATAGGTGTGCCGATGCGCATGTCCGGGGAGGCGTTGAAGAGATGCGCTCTCCTTTCCACACCTCTTTTATTTCTCACTCTATTCTTCTTTTATCCCCTGTTTATGGGAATACTTCCCGGAATAAACGACAACGGACTCACGGGTACCTATGTCTACAGGATTCTCTCGGACCCCTATTACCGGAAAATAATCTCCTTCACGACCTTTCAGGCAATAGCCAGCACAATTCTTACGGTCCTGCTCGGGCTTCCCGGGGCCTATCTCATATCGCACTACGGTTTCAGGGGGAAGCCACTGGTCAAAGCCATGACAACAATACCGTTCATAATGCCGTCCCTCATGGTTGCCATGGGCTTCATACTGCTTTTCGGAAACAGGGGGTTCTTCACAGGACTGCTGTCAGGCATCCTCGGCCATCCTGTCAATCTGGATATCCTGTATTCCTGGAAGGCAATCATACTTGTGCACGCGTTCTACAATTTTCCGATAGTCATGAGGATGGTCGGCAGTTCATGGGAAAGAATGGATGCCGATCTTGAGGATGCCGCCAGAACACTGGGAGCAAGCCCCTGGCAGAGATTCCGCCATGTCACACTCCCGTATCTCTATCCCTCGATAATGGCGAGCGCTCTCCTGACATTCATATTCTGTTTCATGTCCTTTGCAATCGTTCTGATACTGGGGGGCGTGAGGTACACTACGGTCGAGGTGAGCATATACACCCTCTCGAATGTCATGATAAAACCGCACATGGCGAGCGCAATGGCGATAATCCAGATATCCGTGTCCCTTGTTTTCATGTATCTGTATCTGAAAATGTCGGGATGCAGCATTGCCCGGGGGAGACAGAGGCCCATGAGGAAACTGCATCTTAAAGACATTATTTCCCTGAAAGGTCTCGGCATTGCCGGATACTCCATCCTGATAACGGTGCTTGTTCTTGGACCGATGCTCGCGGTGATATACAGCTCCTTCACATTCCGCAGCAACGGTCCCACCCTCAGATGGTATCAGGACGTCTTCTCCTCAAAGGCGGAATCCATACTCGGGATAAGTCCGGTTGAGGCGATATTCAATTCCCTTTACTTCGCGACCCTTGCGGTATCCATATCGCTCATACTCTCGCTCCTTCTATCCTATGCGCTCTACAGAAGAAAAAACAGGCTCTCATTGATGGACCCTCTGTTCATGCTTCCGATGGGGATATCCTCCGTTACCCTGGGATTCGGAATGATACAGGCCTTTATCAACCCCCCGTTGCAGATTTACGGCTCATGGTGGGCGATAGTTGTGGCCCATACGGTCATATCCTTTCCCTTCGTTTTCAGGGCAGTCAGCAATTCGGTGCGCTCCATGAACCCGGAACTGACTGAAGCAGCGAAAACCCTGGGAGCAAACGGAATCCAGAGCTTTCTTATGGTGGAGCTGCCGCAGATCATGCCCGGAATCATCGTCGGACTCACATTCGGTTTTGCCATCTCCATTGGGGAGTTCGGAGCCACCCTGATGCTCTACAGGCCTGAGTATTCCACAATACCAATAGCAATATACCGTTTCCTGGGTTCGAGGAACTTCGGTGCGGCCACGTCCATGTCCGTAATACTCATGCTGTTTGCGGGAATATCCTTTTTAATGATAGAAAGGTTCTCCGGGGAGAAGGTGTTTTAGGATGAAGGTCGAACTGAAGGGCATATCGCACTCTTTCGACGGTGAGGAGGTTCTCAGCGACATCAATCTCGAGGTCAGAGACGGCGAGATGCTCGGGATACTGGGTCCTTCCGGATGCGGTAAAACCACCATTCTTCGCATAGTTGCGGGCCTAATAAGGCCTAATTCCGGCGGGGTCCTCTTTGACGGAAAGGATGTTACCGATGTGCCTCCGGAAAAAAGGAATGTCGGCATGGTTTTTCAGAGCTATGCCCTGTTTCCTCACCTGAACGTGGAGGAAAACATAGGATTCGGCCTCGCTGTAAGGGGAAAGAGGATGGATGAAATAAGAAAAAGGGTTAAGGATCTTCTGGAACTGGTCAGGCTGGAAGGCTATGAGAAAAGGCGCATAGATGAGCTTTCAGGAGGGGAGATGCAGAGAGTTGCTCTTGCCCGTGCTCTGGCACCCGGTGTGGATATCCTTCTACTGGATGAGCCTCTGGCAGCTCTGGATGCAAAGCTCAGAAACGCTCTCAAGAAGGAGATACGCAGGATTCAGAGGGAAACAGGCGTTACAGCCATCTATGTGACCCATGATCAGGAAGAGGCTCTCTCCATATCGGACAGGGTGGCTGTAATGAGCAGGGGAAAAATCGAACAGATAGGAAGGCCCGTGGAGATATACATGCATCCTGAAACTGAGTTCGTTGCCAGATTTGTAGGCGAGATAAACATGCTGGACGGCATTGTGAAGGGCGGGAGTATAGAAACACCTGTGGGCAGCATACCTGCGGGAACCGATTTTTCCGAGGGAGAGATTGTGAAGATTCTCATACGCCCGGAAAACCTCCTTCCTTTTGAAAAGGGAGAGTGCATGAGAATAAGGGGAAAAATAGTCGAGATGGAGAGTGCAGCCGGGGAAATAAGGGGAAAAATTAAGGTTAATGGTGCGGAAATGATGCTCCGAAGGTATATAGGTGAGATAGATACGAAAATCGGAGACGAAGTCGAACTGTACATTCCTCTTGATAGAATCTCATTCATGAAATAGTTCAATATAACTCGGTTATAACAAGAATTTTGGTAGACAACCCCATATAACCAAGTTTTAAAAAGAGTTAAATAGAGCTGTTTATTCCTGAGTTATAGGTGAAAGAATGCTTGACGATACGATAATATCGAAGGCCATAATGGATAGATACTTCAAAAAGCTGATGGAATATACAGAAATGGATGTTGCCATAGCAGGTGCTGGACCTGCTGGCATTACGGCTGCATATTATCTGGCAAAGGCTGAAAAGAAGGTGGCAATATTCGAGAGAAAGCTCAGCATCGGCGGAGGGATGTGGGGTGGAGGCATGATGTTCAATGAAATTGTCGTTGGCGAGGAAGGAAAGAGAATTCTGGATGAATTTGGAGTGAGAATTGAGAAATATGATGAAGGATACTATACTGCAGATAGTGTTGAGGCGATAACCACCATAGCATCAAAAGCAATAAAGGCAGGGGCGAGGATATTCAATCTTATAAGTGTCGAGGATATCCTGATAATCGATGGGAAGGTTGGAGGTCTGGTGCTGAACTGGAGCGCTGTGGAGCTTGCAAATCTTCATGTAGATCCTCTGACGATAAAGTCAAAATATGTTATTGAGGCTACAGGGCATCCGCTGGAGGTCCTTTCTACCCTTGTAAGGAAGAACAATATAAGGCTATTCACTCCATCCGGGGGCATAGAAGGTGAGAGGTCAATGCATGCAGATATTGGCGAAAGAACCGTTGTGGAGAACACAAAAGAGATTTACTACAATCTTTATGTTGCAGGAATGGCTGCAAATGCAGCCTTCGGGGCTCCGAGAATGGGGCCGATATTCGGGGGAATGCTTCAGAGCGGGAAGAGGGTGGCTGAGTTAATAATAAACAGACTAGAGGGTTAGAGATGATGGAGACAAAGGAGATGTACGGTATACTGGAGAAGATACGGGATAAAAAGCCATTGGTGCATCACATAACCAACTGGGTTACCATATATGATTGCGCTCAGATAACAAGGTCATTAGGCGCATTACCTGTAATGGCCCATGCTAGAGAGGAGGTTGAAGAGATGGTCTCTCTTGCCAGCTCACTTGTCATAAACATAGGCACACTGACTCCGGAGCTCATAGAATCCGCACTCCTCGCCTCGAAAAGGGCAAATGAAAGGGGAATACCCGTGGTCCTCGATGCTGTCGGAGCAGGAGCAACTGGATTAAGGACAGAATCTGCAATGAAAATCATGAAAAACACCAGAGTTTCCGTGCTTAAAGGGAATGCCGGGGAGATTGCAACCCTTGCAGGTGCAGATGCTGAGGTCCGTGGTGTCGAGTCCATGGGTGTTAAGGAGAATCTCTTGGAACTTGCAGTAAATCTTGCATCTGAACACGGTTTTGTTGTTGCTGTGACAGGTAAAGAAGATATAGTAAGCGATGGAAAAAGGACGGTTAAAGTCCTGAATGGGCACCGGATGATGGGCAGGGTCGTGGGTACTGGATGTATGGCTGCCAGCATGATAGGCAGTTTTCTTGCTGTTTCGGAAGATATGATGAAAGCTACAGCCTACGCTCTCTCCACCTACGGTATTGCAGGAGAGCTTGCATCGAAAGGCACAAAGGCACCGTTGGAATTCAAGCACAAACTTATAGATTGTGTGGCCCTGCTCTCTGAGGAGGATTGCAAGAAAATGAGGGTGGTAGCATCGATATAGGCTTCTATTTCATAACAGACAGAAGGCTCAGCGTTAACGGCATATTCGAGGACGTCAGAGAGGCTCTCGAGGCCGGAGTAAAGATAATCCAGTACAGAGAAAAACAGCTCCCGACAAGGAAGATGTATGAGGAGGGTATTGAGATAGGAAAGCTCTGCAGGAAATACGGGGCAAGGTACATAGTGAATGACAGGATTGATATAGCTATGGCAACAGATGCAGACGGCGTCCACATAGGACAAGAGGATATGCCTCTGGAAATAGCAAGAAACCTTATGCCTGATGCAATAATAGGTGTTTCATGCTCCAACCTTGAGGAGGCCATAAAGGCAGAAAGAGGAGGCGCAGATTACCTCGGTGTCGGTCCGATATACCGGACAAGTACAAAGGAGGATGCTGGAGCACCTACAGGCATTGAAATTCTGGGAGAGATAAAGAGGAATGTGAATATACCGATAGTCGCTATAGGTGGAATAACTCTTGAAAATGTCAGGAAACTTATTGAGGCTGGTGCAGATTCTGTATCCGCTATATCTGCAGTAATCGGCGAAAAAACAGGGGAAAATGTCGCAAAATTTGTGAAGGAAATGGAAAAATGGAGGATGAGATATGACACAGATGCTCGATGCAAAGAAGGGAACAATCACGGATGAAATGAAGGTTGTTGCAAAAAATGAAGGAGTTAGTGCAGAATATATAAAAAAGATGGTAGCAAAGGGTAGAATAGTTATTCCGAAAAATCTCAATCACCATTTTCCCGGTATAAAAGGCATAGGTGAGGGCCTGAGCATCAAGGTTAATGTGAATATTGGAACATCAATAGACTGGGTGCATATAGAAGAAGAGCTAGAAAAACTGAAAATCGCCGTGAAATATGGAGCAGATACGGTCATGGATCTTAGCACTGGAGGAGATTTATCGGCAATAAGAAAGAAAATAATCGAAAACAGCCCGATACCCGTGGGTACGGTACCAATATATCAGGCAGGAATTTTGAGAGCAAGAAAGCCCGAACAGGCAGTGGTAGATATGACAGAAGATGATATGTTCAATGCGATAGAGGAGCATGGAAGGGATGGTGTGGATTTCATAACCGTGCATCTCGGCGTTACGAAAGAAACCATTGAAAAATTGAAAAACAGAAGGAGAATAACCGGGATGGTTTCCAGAGGTGGAGCATTTCTTCTGGCATGGATACTTCATAATGACGAAGAGAATCCACTTTACAGGAATTTTGATTATCTTCTTGAAATAGCAAGGGAATATGATATGACGTTGAGTCTCGGAGATGGAATGAGACCGGGAGGAATAGCGGATTCCACCGATATTCCGCAAATAAATGAACTTCTGATTCTGGGAAAACTTGTGAAAAAAGCTAGGGATGGCGGAATCCAGTGTATGGTAGAAGGGCCTGGCCACATAACTATGAACGAAGTGGGAGCAAATGTTATCTTGGAGAAATCGGTTACCGACGGTGCTCCTTTCTATGTTCTCGGTCCGCTCGTCACAGACATATTTCCGGGATATGACCATATAGTGGGTGCGATAGGTGGAGCATTGGCGGCTATGGCTGGAGCCGACTTCCTGTGCTATGTCACTCCAGCAGAGCATCTTGCATTGCCCACAATAGAAGATGTCAAAGAAGGCCTCATAGCCTCAAAAATAGCGGCGCATGCGGTGGACATCTCAAGAGGAAGAGGGATAGAGATGGATATTGGAATGGACAGAGCGAGGGGAAATCTCGACTGGAATGGTCAGTTCAGATTGTGTTTTGACCCTGAAAAAGCGAGGATATATAGGGAAAGAAGAGGGCCTTCTGTGGAAGAGGTTTGCACGATGTGCGGCCAGTTCTGTGCCCTTAAAATGGCAAATAACTATCTGAGAGGAGGTGAAAGATGAAACTTTACGAAATAGGAGAATTCGGCCTCATAAAAAAGATATCTAGAACTCCAAAGAGAAAGGAGGTGTTTGTGGGTATTGGAGATGATGCAGCAGTTATAAAGGTTGGTGAAGAGTTTATTCTATACACAACGGATATGATGGTTGAAGGCGATCATTTCAGAACAGAATGGCACCCTCCTGAGAAAATAGGAAGGAAGGCCATGGCGTCGAATATATCCGACATAGCGGCGATGGGGGGAATGCCAGAATACGCCCTTGTATCAATCGCGTTGAGGTCAGATATGGAGGTAGAATTCGTCGAATCTCTCTATAAAGGTATGTATGATGTTGCCGATAGATACGGAGTCGATATAATCGGAGGAGATACTACACATGGTTCTCTGATGGTTATAAACGTGGCTGTCACAGGCAGAACGGATAAGGGGCATCTGACCCTGAGGAGCGGTGCGAAAACAGGCGATTACATCCTTGTCAGCGCCCCTCTCGGAGGCTCAAGGGCCGGTCTGGAACTCCTGAAAAGGGGATATAAAGAGCCAAAGGCCCCTATAGAAAAACACCTGGACCCGGGATGCAGGATGGACATTGCCAGAGATGTAGCGCTTTTTGCGAGCGCCATGATAGACGTATCCGATGGCCTGGCATCCGAGGTCAGACATATATGCGAAGAAAGCGGGATAGGAGCGATAATCGAGAGGGAAAGGATACCTCTGGACAGGGAAACGATGAAGGCCGGAAAGATTCTGGATATGGATCCCTACGACTTTGCGCTCCACGGCGGCGAGGACTATGAGCTGCTTTTCACGGTCCCAGAGGAGAATCTTAATAAGGTGAGGAGATACGGGACCGTGGTCGGGAGAATCGTGGATAAGGACATGGGAGTGAGGATAGAAAACGGAGAAATTATGGATTTAAAGGGGGGTTATGAACATTTCATAGAATAAATCGACTAAAGGTTAGTGTTATATATGAAGTGATGTGAGATCTGATGATATGGAAATCCGTCCGGCCAA
>JAJRVK010000071.1 GCA_024277315.1 archaeon
AAAGGAATAGGAAAGGCGCTGGAAATCGGAGTGAAGCCATTTTCCATAGAACCGGAGGTAGTTCCGGAAAGAAAGAAATCCCTGCTGGCAAGCGATAAAAGACTCGAAATAATCGCATATCTGTTAAATTTCCCCTGTGCCTCCGCATCCGATGTTTCCGGGTCCGTAGGAATCTCCATGGGTTCCGTGAGATGGCATCTCGTAGCCCTTTTAGAGTCAGGAATAATCGAGAAATTTCCGGAAAAAAGGTATGCGCCTCAGGGTTTTGTGAAGGAAGAGCATGTCCCTATTTTCTCGGCGCTCCACAACAATCATGAACGCAGGATGATGGAGCTTGTCATAAGAAGGGGTCCTCTGGAACCTGTGGAATTGAGAAGAGCCATGAAAATCTCCCAGCAGCTACTCAGATACCATCTTAAAAAACTGGAAGAGAGGAGAGCACTCGTCAAGGTTAATGGGATTTACGAGCTCGGTTTTGACCTTATAGCGTTTCAGGAGATATACAGCAGGGCCGTGGAGAGATTTCTGGCAAAGCTGGCTATGGATGCGAGGACAGAGGGTGTTCTCATGGATATACAGAGAAATATGCACCGGTTCCTGATAAAGGTGAGCATACCGGCGGAGATCGAGCTGACGGTCTCGGAGCTTCCTTTCTACGATGTTCTCTGCTAGAATCTCTCCCAGTGCAATCTCTCTTCGTCTGTTTCCTTCTCGCTGTGCTTATCCTTGTATTTCTTCGGAACTCCCACGGCAATAATATTCAACACCCTGAAGTTTTTCGGTATGCCGAGAAGTTCCTTGACCGTCCTCTCAGGCTCCATCTCCTCGGCGATGCTTCTGACCTGAACCCAGCATGCCCCGAGGTCCATGTCCGCGACCTCTATAAGGATGTTCTCGGTAGCAGCGCTGCAGTCCTCAACCCACCATCTGGATTTCTCCAGATCGCAGCATATGACAAAAGCCGCTCCTGCCTTTTCTATCATCTTCGCATATGGGGTCACCTGAGAGAGCTTTTTCAGCATCTCTTTGTCCTGCACCACAATCAGGTGGCAGGGACGGTAGTTCATTGCGCTCGGCGCATACATGAACGCCTTTATGATGTTGTCAATCTGCCATTTTTCAAGGGGTTCGCCCGTGTAACTCCGGAGGCTTCTGCGCTTCTCAATGGCTTCGAGTACGGGTTTCATGCGGATGGATAGGAGAAGGGGTAATTAAGGGTTCGGTAAAGCTCTCTGTTGTTCGGCTTCGGGTAAAGAGCAGAGAGTGTTAGACAACATGGTTAAGTATAAATATGATAACGCCCAATAACTAAGTGTGATTACATGGTTACAAAAGTATCTGAGATGACCATAGAGGAACTTAGAGAGCTGATATCTGAGAGTGTCAGAAGTAGCGTGGAAGATATCATGGAGGACTTCCTGGCCCTCCAGAGCGAGAATTACATCCGTTCAATAGAGGAGGCAAGGGAAGAATACAGAAAGGGAGAGGTAAAAAGCTTTGAGGAGCTATTTTAATGAGATACAGGATAGTTTTTACTGGCAGAGCAGTGAAAGATATAGAGTCTCTTGAGGCTTCTGTTAAGAGAAGGATAGGTGAGAAATTAAGAGAATATTCCCAAGACCCCTTCGCCCATGCCAGAAAGCTCAGCGATCCAAAGATAGGCAGTTTTAGGTTCAGAATAGGAGATTACAGGGTTATTTTCGACATGGATGGCGATACCATAGTCGTTCTTAGGGTGGGGCACAGACGGAGAATATACAGATGACTTTTGAAAGGAAAGTGGCAGGCGCTTTCGGCCTCAAAGACGAGGAGTGGCTGAAACATGCGAATCCGTGAGTATGCAGAAAAGGGTATGAATATCTATTATTTGGTATTTATCCAGTCTTCAAGGTCTTTCAGCGAAAAAATCATGACCTTTTTTTCGTCTTCCGTATCCTTCAATTCCCTTTCCACCTCTGTTTTAGATATTATCACATAATATTCCTTTCTATCCTTTCTGTGCCAGCTGACTTTTTCAGCCTTTTTCCTGAGCTCTTCAAGAACCTTCTTTTTTACCGGTTTATTGTTCCATTTCACCTCTGCGAACAGGATGTCCTTGCTATTCTCGTTTATGGCTACTATATCGATCTCCGAAGTCCTTTCCCACCATGGACCTATGAGTTCTATTCTGAAAGGAAGCAGACCTTTCTTACTCATATCAAAAAGTGCATTTCTCCATATTTCCTCATAAATTGGTCCTACAAATGCGTTGTTCTCATCCAGAATCTCTCGTATAACATGTTCGTGGTTTCCTATCTCAAAATACGAACTGTTCCGATATACATATCTGAACCAGAACCTGTAAAAATTGTCTTTTATGAAGTATCTACCCTTCTTTGATCTCCTGGGGTCTTCGGTTATCGGCACAACCCTTTTTATTATCTCGTATTCTCTGTGTAAATCGTGGATATACCTGCTCACGCTGGTTCTGGATTCTCCCGTCCAGTCTGATATCTCTGTCAGAGTGGCCTTACCGAGGGATATCGCCTCTATAACTGCAAAGTACCTGAGGTATTCTCTGCCAAATTCCTGTGAAAGTATTCTCTCTCCTTCGTCCCTGAGAAATTCATCCTCTTTTACAAAGTTATTGACAAAATCCCTGAAATCTCTATGGGGCGTATCTTCCAAGAGTTCAAGGTATCTCGGAACACCACCCATAACGGAATATAACCTTATCTGCTCCTCGATATTGTTTATGCCCATGTCTGATAGCGCTCTGCTTACTGTAGTAAAATCGAAAGCTCCCAGATTCATGAAATGCTCTGTTCTGCCATAGAGAGGCTCTTTTTCATCCCTGAAAATCCTCTTTATCATCCCAACATATGAACCTGTGAAAACCATAAGTATTCTGGATTCTTTTCCCATTTCATCCCAAAGGTTCTGTATGGTGGAAAACACGCTTCTGTCGGCATAAAGGAAGTTCTGGAATTCGTCGAAGACTACAATCGTGTCTTCCTTCCGTGAATATGAAAAAATAGCCCTGAAAAAGGACTCCCAGCGGGTGAACTCCCCCGAAACGACTCCTTTTTTCGAGAGGAATTCCGAGAGAATCTCAGAGAAATCCCTCAGAAGCAACTTTCCTTCCTTTCTGGCTACAAAGAAATAAAGGAAGTTATCATGCTCCATGAAGGCTTTTTTCACAAGTGTGGTCTTGCCTATCCTCCTCCTTCCGTATAGGACCACGGTTTTTCCTCTCTTTTCCAGAGAACTCGCAAGCATGTGCAGCTTTTCCAGCTCTTTTTCCCTGTCGTAGAACTTCATATTATCACCAAGTAATACTGTACGGTATAATACTGTTTGGTATTATAACTTTTCGATGCTGATGTGGCGTTCAGGGGTTGGGATATGGATAGGATGGTGTGGGTGTTTGAGGATATGGAAGAGAAGGAGGAGTTAAGGAGTTGTTGTATTGAAGAGAAGGATGATGGGGAAAGGTTTAAAAATGGTTTATAGATATAAGAAGAGAGCACTTTGGAGGTGTAGTATCCCGAATTCATTTTACATTTCAAGTAACCACCTCTCATATTCGAATATCTTTTCCTCCGGAAGCTTTCTCCAGAAAGCTTCTTCGGGAGTCTCAGCGTTATCAAAGTTCAGACTCATATGTGGTTTATCGT
>JAJRVK010000072.1 GCA_024277315.1 archaeon
ATAGGCGAGAGTCATAACGGAGGTCCCCCACATCTTGATGACGGAACCAAGAAAAAACAGGGGCAGGGCCAGGAATAGATATTCCGACGGAATATACTGAGCCAGGGCCAGGGGCATACCTATGAGGCCGATAACAAGTATGAGAACGAAAACCTCTATGACTCTTCCCCGGGTCAATTCCCAGCTTTCCGAAAGCCCGTCGATGGCTCCGACCTCGAAGATTACTATGGGGTACATGTAGAATACAAGCCTTATAGCCACATACACCACGAGGATAACGGATAGAATCGCGAACAGTCCGCAACAGATAGGCATCAGGACAGATATGAAAGCGATTAGAAGCGGTGCAAGTACGGCCAGAACATATAGAAACGAGGCGGCTAGAACATGAGGCAGTCTGCGGAGCGCTCTTCCGAGAGCATTTTCCAGAGAGGCGCTTCCTTTCAGAGATTCGTATGAGAACATAACAACTCCGGCTGATAGAAACGTGGCGACCACAAGAACCAGAATGAGTGAGACGAGAAACACGCCCAGACAGGTAAGCAGGAGGCCTGTATCCATAACGGGAGCACCGGTCTCCGCATCCAGAATAATGCTATTCGCTATGGTCTCCGAATACATGGCGTTGAACACCGAAAAAATACTGGTTATTACGAAGTCCATGGTTGCAAAGAAGAGCATGATCGGATTTTTCCTAAGGATATCATAGCTTTTTTTGAGCGAGAACCCTATGTCCATATTCTGCCTCGAACGATGTATAATCATTACAATATTTAAAGGTTTCTTTATTCCGGCAACATACGGCCATTCGTCCGACCAATCTTCTCTATTAAAGAACTGGAAAACGCACGTCCTCACCCCTTCATCTCGATAACGAACGGCGCAGTAATGAGAATCTGAGGGCCGTAAACACAGCCAGAACAATCAACAATATGGAAGCAAGGAGTTGGGACGGAGATATGGGTCGCCCCAGGAGAATATATGTCACAAGCCATGCCATCATGCCTATGGAAAGAATAAGAAAAGATGCGGATATGAATATTGCCAACCCCTTGAAGGTTGTTTCGTACATGGAAACATAGGCTTTTTTGAAAGTCCCTCGATTCCTGTAGTACATCCATGCGACGGAAAGAAGAACTATCAGGACGTAGAGGATCGAGAATGCCGGATCACACCTGTTTTGCCATACCACATATGGATCGGTTACCGGCGCACCCTTCTCTTCCCACACAAATCCGTTGGACAACGGAACGAAAGGAGGTTGAAGCGTCGTGTAGTTCCTGTAGGTTATATAACCCCATCCTCCGGATTGCTCGATGGTCCGGCATGGATAGGAGGGAACAACCAGCAGAAATACCAGGAGAGCCAGAACCAACCAGAACACCGGAACTCTGACGATTTTCCCGAGCTCTCGGCTAATGTCGGGTCTTTCATCTGTGGCAGGACCAGGATTTCCCATGGCCTCGAATATATCTCCCAACTATTAGTTTTTTCGCAAATATGTGGAAAAGAGAAGCCACTCATCCGCTATGTGTCATTACAATGCTGGTTTTTCTCACATCCCGTCAGACAGGGACAGATTTCGTAATAATTCTTATATATACTGTCAGTCACCGCCATATGTGATATCATGGAAGATATGAAAAAAGCCGTAGAGGAGATACACGAAAGCATAATGAAACTCAGTAAAGAATATCCGCAGGAGACAAGAGCATTCATGGAACTCCTGAAGGCCGCTGGAAAACCAAAGGCTCTCTCAACGAAGGATAAGGAGCTCATAGCGGTTGCCCTCTCCGTGGCTGCAAAATGTCACTGGTGCATAGGGTTCCATGTAAAAAACGCACTGGAGGCAGGTGCCACCAGAGAAGAGATAATCGAGGCATGCTTCGTGGCCGTGACAATGGCGGGCGGACCCGCGCTCATGTACATGCAGGTAGCCATAAAGGCCATAGAAGAACTCCAGAAGAGCTAGAACCAGGAATCAAGGGTCATCTGACCCGCCTTCTTTCTGGCATCCATGAGCCTGTTTACAGCCGATGAAACACGATTCTCGGAGAAATCCCTTTCGCCGCAGAGATACTCCTTTATTCCATCAGCGTCTGGCGGAGTCCACTTGATTTCATAATCGTCGGTGACGTCCGGATTCAGGAAAATCTCCCTCACTCTTTCGTAATTCGGGATGTCGAGGCTTTTTTCCCTCATAACGCTTTCAAGTGTTCCATGTTTCTGTATGAGTTTCAGTGCCTTTTTCGGCCCGATTCCCCTTATTCCCTCGTTAAAGTCGGTTCCCACCAGTATCGCCAGCTCGACAAGCTGTTTTCTGGTTATGCCTAGCCTTTTCAGGTTCTTTTCAGCATCTATCGTCTCCGGCTCTATGTTAACATATATCCTCTTCCTCGGGAGTTTTCTTCTGCCAGTGATTGTGAGGTTTCTTATCAGAGTGGGAGTTCCGAAAAGCAGGGAATCATAGTCCTGAGAGGCCGTGGCATTCACATCTCCCTTTGCGGTCATGTGGCTGGCCTGTGCCTCACCTTCGGAGGGGGCCTGGACATAGGGAATTCCCATGAGTCCGAGGAGTTTTTTTGCCTCTTCTACCATCTCCCATGTCAGTTTGGATGTGGCCTGAGCTTTCATCCTCGCTGTTTCCATGTCGCCTGCTTGGAGAGCCCTCTCGTATTCTTCCTCAGCCCTCTCTTTTAAGGCCTTTCTTTGCGCGATAGTGTTGTTTTTGAGGACATCCGGTTTTCCGTCAAAGACATAGACCGGTTTTATACACGCTTCCACGAGATTGGCAGTTCTGTAAAGAACGCCGGAGAGATGAGAGGTAACCCTTCCGAGTCTGTCAACAAGGGGAGTCCCGTCGGGCTGTCTTATGATGGACAGAAACTGGTAAATTGTGTTGTATGCATCTATCGCCACTATCCATCCGTTGAAATCCCTCAGCTTTCTCGGTTCGGCCTCGATGATGCCCGAGAGGTTCACGCCCATGGAGGCAAATCACGATATGACTTAATAGTTTCGTCCTAAAAGAAGTGAAAGAAAAGGGATTAGTGTCTTCTTCTGTGTGCGTATGCTACTACCGCAAGGCCTATGGCAGCCACGGTCATAACCGCCTCAAAGCCCGGAAGACCGCCGCTGCTGGAATCGCCACTTCCGGAGCTACCGTATTTATATTCCGTAAGTCCCATGGTCATCTGCGGCTCACCTTCCGAGATCATCTCCATCTTCACAGGTATGCCGTCTGCAGTAACGTAGACATACATCTCTCCTTCACTGTCCTCAAAACCACTCATTCCAGACATCTTTATCTTCAATGTTTCGAATGAACCAGCTTTAACGCTAATCTGTTCCTCGGACAGCGCCTCATATCGGACAGTTGTTTGCTGAGTGGTGTTGCTCTCCTCTTTCTGCCATTGATCACCCAGTGCACTGTTCTTCGTCATGGTGACGGTATGTATCTCAAGGGTGGTCTGTGTCTCCCACGACTTTCCTGCCGTAATAGGCAGGTCATATTCGGACACAGGCGGAGAATATTTCTGCTCGGTTGTGGTCACGATTACCTGATTCATGGTCTGTCCCAGCATTGTCATGTTCATGTATGTCTGCTGCGAAGATTCCGTTTTTACCTCCGCAGAGTCCGAGATTCTCGTCCAGCTTTTCTGGGACATTATCATATGTACATCCGCCGTGAACTCCATTCCCGCGGATTCTCCCGACAATTCAAACGTCATGTCCATATCCAGCACGCCCACTATGCATTCGTAAGCTTCGCCGTCCACAGTCACCGTTTCCGTCCTCGTGTATCTGAGCTCTGCAAAAGTATCCACTACGTTCATAGACACGTTTCCGCCGAACTCCGAAGAAAACATATCCATTAACTTCTGCGCATCCAGATCGTATTTGAAGTAGTCGCCTACAGAGTAGTGCGGATACTCGTTTATCTCGACAGCCGCGCTCACACTGCCCATAAATGGCGCTGTCCCCAGAATAAGGACGAATGCCATAACTCCCAGTATGTATTTCCCTCGACTTTTCATAATATCACGAAAAAGCCAATAATGGTTCCGTATTTAAAATTTCTGGTATAGTTTCATCCTTCCCTCATTTTTTTCTCCAGAACCTGCATTTTCTTGAAGTTGTTCAGCCTGAGATAGAACTTCGCCGCATCAAGGAGCGCATCCTCCGGAACAAGACCCACGATTTCTCCCTCCACGACATTGACGCCGAACCTCGAAGCCTCCGATTTTATCATCTCAAAGACCCGGTGTATGGGCGTTTTCTTGTAATTTGTGAGGTTCATGGAAACCTGAACAAGCCCTCTTTCCTTTATCTCGAACCCCATCGCTTTGACGAACCTCAGACCTCCGCTGGAGTGTCTCACGGCCTTTGCAATGGCCTTTGCAATCTTTATGTCGTCTGTCCCGAGATAGACATTGAATGCGACCAGAGGCATCCTGGCGCCTACTGCGGTGGCACCGGCCTTACCCATCTTTTCAGGACCGAAATCCGGTTTTTTATCGGGGTTCTTTCCTATTTCCTCTTTCAGTCCTTCGTATTCTCCCCTGCGTACATCAGCCAGATTGGCCCTGTCGGCCCTCGTAGCCGCCGCCTCATAAAGATAGACAGGTATGCCGAGATCATTCCCTATCCTCTCTCCGACCTCTTTTGCGATCTCTACGCATTCCTCCATCTTGACATCCGATATCGGAACGAATGGAATGACATCGGTGGCACCCATTCTGGGATGTTCCCCCCTATGCTGGTCCATATCAATCAGCTCAGCGGCTTTTTCGGCGGCTCTGAAGGCGGCCTCCTTAACGGCCTCCGGCCCGCCCACGAAGGTAATGACAGAGCGGTTGTGATCCGGATCCATCTCCATGTCCAGCAGTTTCACTCCTTCCACGGACTTTATTTCGTCCAGTATCGCATCTATGACCTCTTTCCTTCTTCCTTCGCTGAAATTCGGCACACATTCGACAAGTTTCATCTCATCACCTCAATCTATCGGTTCTCCTCTTTCCGCTTTTCTCAGTATGGAAATCAATTTTATCCTCTCTTTTCTGGCGAAATCCTTGCCTTTCATATCGGTAGATATGCCGACAAGTTTTTCTATGAATTTCTCCAGCTCCTTTGCCGTGGGTCTGTGAAAATCCATCCCAACGGCCTCAACCTGCTTTCTGACCATTGGCATGGCGTAATCGAAACCGCCGTGGTCCTCGCAGAATGTTGCTATTATCGCATCCAGAGCATCGACAAGCGGGTCCACCATTTTTTCACCCCATTCTCTCTATGATTTTCCTCGCAAGGTTAAGGAAGGCCTCTTCCACATGCTCGCCGGTCTTTGCGCTCGTCATATGGTATTCGGTCCCGTATTTCTCGGCATAGGGCTTTATGTCGGCATCCGAAATCTGCTTTTCGGGGAGGTCGTTCTTATTCCCGAGAAAGATTATGGGAACCTCTCCGGCAACTCCGAAAAGGCTCTCCGGCCAGAAATCGAAACCCTCCAGAGTCTCCTTTCTGGACAGGTCGCATACCACCAGAGCACCCTGCGTACCTTTGAAGGCGGTCATCTGTATCCTCTTGAACTCATGTTCGCCCATGAGGTCCCAGATAAGCATGGTGACCTCCTTATCCCCAATATTGACCACCTTTTTCGAGACCTTGGTTCCCAGAGTGCCTATGTATTTATCGGAATAAACATCATAGACATACTTCCTTATCAGGCTGGTCTTCCCCACGGCGGGGTTTCCGAGCAGACATATCTTCACCTTCACTTCCTTCATCTTCGTCACCTACTCCTGGAGGAGCGCTCTTCTGGGGCATGCCTTGACCTTGCAGAACGCACATGCCAGTTTGTTCCTGTCCTGCTCAGATGTGTGGAGGGTTATATCTTTTACTGTCGGAAGCTCCTTTATCTCCTTCAGGATGTTGAGAGGAACCGGTTTGGTAAGTACCACATATATCTTTCCCTCGGAGAGCAGGGGCTCTTCGCCTATGACCTGTCTGACATGACACTCCTTTTTGCTCAGAACATCGAGGACCTCCCGGAGAGCGCAGGACAGTTTGTTCATCTCCATATCGAACTCGAGCACATCCCATCCGACTATCGGCCC
>JAJRVK010000073.1 GCA_024277315.1 archaeon
AGCTGTCGCGACCTTCACGAATCTTCCCGGTGTTATCTGGTATTCGGTCTCGAGCATAGCATCCAACCCACATATAAACAAATGGATGTAAAAAGTTTCCGTTCATATTCAGTGCTTGAACACCCTGTGTCCGGTGAATACCATTGCCATACCGTATTCGTTCGCGGCCTTTATGACATCCTCGTCCCTTATTGAGCCGCCGGGATGAATCACAGCTGTAATCCCGGCCTTTGCAGCCTCATCTATCCCGTCCCTGAACGGGAAAAACGCATCGGAGGACATCACCGCTCCTTTTGCCTTTTCTCCCGCTTTGAAAGAGGCAATTTTCACGGCATCCACCCTGCTCATCTGGCCGGCACCTATACCCACTGTTGTTTTATTTTTTGCAAATACTATGCTGTTGGATTTCACATGCTTAGTTACCTTCCACGCGAATATCATATCTCTCAGTTCCTCTTTCGTCGGCTCTCTTTCCGTAACGACCTTCAATTTAGAGGGATCGAGCCTCGATATGTCCCTGTCCTGTGCAAGCATTCCGCCGACCACCTTTCTGTAGTCCATAGAGGGCTTAGGGGGCCCCAGCGGGCCTGTCTCCATGATTCTCAGGTTCTTTCTCTTCATCAGCCTTTCAAGTGCCTTTTCCTCATAGGACGGAGCGATTATGACCTCGAGAAAGATTCCTTTCAGGTCCTTCACTATATCATATTTAACCTCCCGGTTGAGTGCGAGTATCCCGCCGTACGCGGACATGGGGTCGGCATCCATGCCTCTTCTGAAAGCAGTATATATGTCGTCCGCAGACGAAACTCCGCAGGGGTTCGTATGTTTTATCGCAGCAACTGTCGGCTCATCGAAGTCCTTTATGAGTTCCAGGGCATCGTTGGTGTCCAGTATATTGTTGTAGGAGAGCGCTTTTCCGTGTAGCTGTCTTGCACTCGCTATGCAGGGTTCCGTTATATCGAGTTCTCTGTAAAATGCCGCTTCCTGTTCCTTGTTCTCGCCGTATCTCAGATCCTGGACCTTCAGATAATGCAGGAAAAGATGAGGAGGGAATTTCAGACCCGTGAATCTCCGGGAAAGCGTGGAATATATCGTGGAATCGTATGCTGCGGTGTGGGCAAACGCCTCGAGAGCCAGTTCTCTTCTCATCTCCTGTGGAACATCGCCTTCCTCGACCAGCGCCTCGATAACTTCATCGTATCTCGAAGGATTTGAGACCACAACCACATTCTCGTGGTTCTTCGCAGCGCTCCTTATCAGAGTTGGCCCGCCTATGTCTATGTTCTCTATCAGATCCTCGATGCTGGCATCCTCCTCTCTTGCCACTCTTTCAAATGGATAAAGGTTCACGACAACCATATCTATAGGCTCTATTCCCTGTTCCTTTATCTGCTTCATATGGTCCTCGTTGCGGAGAGCGAGAATTCCTCCGTGGATAACGGGATGCAGGGTTTTGACCCTTCCGTCAAGCATTTCGGGAAAACCGGTTATCTCCTCCACCCTTTTAACAGGTATGCCCGCATCCTCCATGGCCCTTGCCGTTCCGCCTGTTGATATTATCTCTATTCCGAGTCCATGGAGGTTCTTTGCCAGATTCACTATTCCTGCTTTGTCCGACACACTGAGGAGCGCTCTTCTTATCTTCAAGTTTTCACCACCGCCCGAAAGCAGATAGGGGAAATAAAGTTAACCCCAGGGAAAAGACATACACGGATTCAGGCGGCATTTGAAACAGAGTAACGGAAATATCCAGAAAAGAGGGAGGAAAAGGATGAACCCGAAGAGGATACAGAGAAGCAGACAGAAGAAACGGACGAGATGGACGATGTCTAAAACCTCTTCCAATCCATATTTTAATCATCTTCTTATTGATTTTTACTTTCTCTCTTAATCTCCTATTTCGGCCTGAACCCATACCCTCCTCCGGTTTTCCAGTATATCCTCACAGGTATATTACTTCTATCAATTCTCTGCTGGCTGTGAACAGGGACATTCATCCCATGCCAAAGTCTGTGTTTTCCGTATCGCACCCCGTTATATACGGATTCACGGCCTCTTTTTCGCTTTTTCTGGTCTTTACAGTTCTTCCGCACTCTTCCATATCTCCCTGATTCCGGCGATTCTGGGCATTATCATAGCCCTCCATTTCTATTCGCAGCTCGACTGGCAGGAAGAATATGGGAGATACCTGCAGATATTGGGGTTTCTGATATTCTGGCTGGTACCATGGGCCACAATCATGGAGATGAGCGGCGTCCATGGCATGCTTATCGCAGGCGTTCTGATGCTTGTTTTTCTGTTCAAACATAAAAATCTCAATAATCAGAACAATCCATGAAACAGAATAAAATAGAAATGGAACAAAACTATTTATACTACTGTCTGTGACCTCAAAGAAATCCTAGGAGAGATTGGAATGAAAAAGGAAAAAGGAAAAATGACGCATGTTTTCACGGTTGTGATTGCACTGATGATGCTCCTTCCCGTTGGAAGCATGATGATGGTCTCAGGGAATACGGATTCCCGGATAATATATGCTCAGCCGGAGCCAACTGTGCCAGAGAGCGCAGGAGTTCAGGACAGTACGAACACTGTGATAATCCAGCCGAACGGAACAGATGGAAAGGACAATTTTCTCTGGGAAACTCGCCTTGGAGAGAATTATGGTGCAATAGATGAGCTCTGGGTAGGCAACTGGTCAGATGAAAAGAACCTCACAACCCTTATAGAGTTCAATCTGCCGAGCACTACTGGAACGATTTCAGGGGCGACGCTTTCATTATACTGCTATTATCTGGACAACAAAACCAGCGGAGTTAACGTTAGCGTCTATCCCCTAAGCGCGATGTGGACAGAGGGTTCAGGTGCGTCGTACATCATACCATCGACCTCAGATTCATGCTGGAACAACAGAACCACGAACACACCCTGGAACACGCCTGGAGGAGATTATTATACGTATCCCAGCTCCAACATGGCCGTAACCCATGTTGATGCATGGTTTTCCTGGGATGTCACGGAGATAGTTAAGGCATGGGCTAACGGCAGTATGGAAAACAATGGATTCCTATTGAAAGGTAATTCAACAGGAAACACATATAATTTTGCAGGATTCAGATCTAGTGATTTTTCTGACTCTGCTTTCAGGCCAAAGCTCACACTCCTTTACTCTGTGGAGATAGACCCACCGGTCGCACCCATAACCACGGATGAGGACACGCCGGTTGACATAGACCTCAGCGGAAGAGGACAGGGAACAGTGGTACATAATGCAACGGCAAACAACCCTTCTAACGCCATCCCTTTCTTTGGAGGGCTATGGGATGAATGCAGATACCAGGTGCTATACACTCCAGACGAGGTCGGTGCAGAAGGGAAGATAACGAGAATAGCATTTGATAGGGCTTCTACAGGGAGCGCAAACTTCAGCAATGTGAAAATCTCCATGGCGCACACATCTCTAACAGACCTTACAGACACCTTCGACAACAACTATGTGGGATATCTCACAGAGGTATTCAAAGAGCCCGAGGTGTTACTGAACTCCTCGGACGACGATTCATGGCTATATTTTGACCTGAACGGAAATTTCACATATGATTCCTCACACAATCTGCTGGTAGACATCCAATGGGTCGGTGACGGTGGTGCGTCAGTCTCACTCGAATCCAGAGACGGAGGCTCGAACAACAGGAGAGTGTACAACGGTACGGCAACGGCAAGCACTGGAAGCCCAAGTGCAACATACATTCTGGCAAAGTTCTATGTGGATACAATTAAGAACGGAGTGCTTGACAGTGGGACATCAAACAACTACTGGCCATTTAGCGCAGTAGATGACTCCATGCATATGCAGGCACTCTGGCACAGCTCAGATATAGGTGAAAGCGGAAGGATAACAAAGTTCTATTTGCAGGCGGCTTACACCGAAGAAACAGTCACCTTTACGAATCTTAGCATCCGTATGGCACATTCTGCGAACACATCTCTGGGTACGGTATTCGAAGCAAATCACATCGACCCATGGGTAGAGGTAATAAACAGTTCTTCGTATACGGTTTCCACCAGCGGAGCTCCCGAATGGATAGAGTTCGACCTGAATAGGCCTTTTGATTACAATGGTAATGATAACATTGTAATCGATTTCCGGTGGCAGGAATCCGCAGGTACGGCTCCAGGAATATATATAGCCATAAACCTTTCTGCAACATACGCTGGGCAGATGGGAACTACGGATTATTCAGCAACGACGGGCAGCATAGCAGGGAACTGGGCGTATAATGTCAGATTCGAGTTTGCCAATTATCCGGGATTCACATGGTCCGCCACAAGCTCAGACATAAGCCTTTTCACAGTGAGCATTGTTAACAACACCCTGCACATAGACCCCGTCGCCAACGCATACGGCAGCGGAACTGTGGAATTGACACTGCATAACGGTGCATACAGCACGACACAGACGATTCCGGTTACCATAAATCCGGTGAACGACGCACCCGTCATAAGCGAGGCACCAGAATCTATAGTGTGCGTTGAAGATGTCCCCTATGAACTGGATATGGCACCTTACATCTCAGATGTGGACGACGAGATGGAGAACCTGACCATAAGTACCGATTCCTCCTATGCCACGGTTAATGGCACGGTTATAACATTCCTGTATCCTGAAGGAGTGACGGAGGAGAATGTGACCGTGACTGTGAGCGACCTGGAGGGAACTTCAGATAGCATATGGATAAACGTGAGCGTAACTCTAGTTAATGACCCGCCGTACTTCGTTGACTATGTGGACAACATAACTGTAGATGCCACCGTACCGTACACATATCAATTATATCCTGAGGACGAGGAGACACCGGACAATCTCACCATAAGCACCGATTCTTCCTATGCTACGGTTAATGGCACGGTTATAACATTCCTCTATCCAAAGGGAATAGGTCATCAGACGGTGAACATCTATCTCTCAGACGCAGAAATATATGGCGAGACCAACAACGTCACATATGTTCTCGATGTAACCATAATAGACCATCCAGAGGTCTCTTCTGTAAGTGTGAGTGGGTATTCCGTGGTAATGGTCTTTGATATGCCTATGAACGAGAGCACGGTATCTCTGAGCATAATCGGCAGCGCTGAAGAGCTCTCAGGTAATATATCGTGGAACGCAGATAGCACCACACTCACATTTGCTGCGGACATGGCTGTACAGGGGAACTACACCCTCACCATCCCCGCAACGGCGACCAGTGTAAGCGGCGCCTCCATGCTGGAGCCATACACAGAAACGATAACCTTCGCATACACTGACGATGACACCGACGGTGACGGTATGAGCGATTCTTGGGAAGCAGAGAATGGACTGGACCCAAATGACGCATCCGATGGAACTGCAGACAATGATAATGACGGTCTTACCAATCTCCAGGAGTATCAGGAGAACACAGATCCCAATAACGATGACACCGACGGCGATGGCATGCCGGACCAGTGGGAACTGAACAACAGTCTGAATCCAACGGTTAACGATGCAGAGGGTGATGCGGACGGAGACGGCCTCACCAACATTCAGGAATATCAGGAAGGCACTGACCCCCAGAACTCAGACACCGATGGAGACGGCATACCTGATGGGAAAGATTCTCAACCTCTTGCGCCTCAGTCCTTCGTGGAGCAGAATATGATGCTCATAGGAATCATTGTGCTCCTCGTGATAGTTGCTGTTGCTGTGCTCCTCTTCATGAAAAAGAAGAAGGGCGGGGTACAGTCGGAGATGCAGCGACCTCAGGAGGGATATGCCCAGCCATACGGAGAGGAGATGCCGCCGACACAGGACTACGATGGGTTTCCAGTGGAACAGGAGACGCCTGAAGAGATGTCCCAGCCTTCCCCTGAAGGTGAGAGAGGGAATATCGGAAAAGAGCTTGCCGAAAGTTCCGAGAAAGAGACCTTCTAAACCCCTTTACATCACCCATATTTTTTAATTCGGGATGGTATCGGGGTGGCATGGATGCTGCAGAGATAAAGGAACTATATTCAAAACTGAGGTCGGAAATAGAATATAGGTTGAAGAAGTTTCGTACTCTCTGGGAAAAGGAAGATGAAAGGGACGTATTCGCAGAGATGGTTTTCTGTCTTCTCACACCTCAATCTAAGGCAAGGGTCTGCTGGACAGCGGTGGAGAGGATGAAATGGGACATACTTATTAAAGGGAATGAGGAGGAAATCGTCAATTGTCTGGTCGGGGTAAGGTTCAAGTACACCAAGGCCAGAAGGATTATCGAGGTAAGGGAGAGGTTCGTGAAATACGGGGAAGTCGCAATAAGAACTATTCTCGAGCGATTCGAAGAACCAGAGGAGGCAAGGGATTGGCTTGTCAGTAACATCAGCGGATATGGTTACAAAGAGGCAAGCCACTTTCTGAGAAATATCGGTCTCGGAGAAAATCTGGCGATTCTCGACCGACACATCCTCAGGAATCTGGAAGAGGCGGGAGTAATTGAAAGAATGCCAAAAACCCTAACAAAAAGAAAGTACCTTGAGATTGAGGGACGGATGAGAGATTTCTCGATAAAAACTGGCATACCTATGGGTGCGCTCGACCTGATATTCTGGTATATGGGAACAGATGAAATATTCAAATGATTTTTGTGATGGGTATTTTCGACACATTGTTCCATAGAACCTCACGGCGGACATCTGGCGCATACGGAGCTGAACAGGGCGGTACTGAGATATCGGTCTCCTCTGTCCGGGAGTATGGCGACTATATTGCCCGCCTCCATCTTTTCCGCAAATTTGAAAGCTCCCGCCACGGCGGCACCACTGGACATCCCCACGAATATGCCCTCTTTAGTAGCCAGCAATCTGGCCGTTTCAAAGGCCTCCCTGTCATCCACACGGATTTTTTCATCCAGGAGAGCGGGATCGTATATGTCCGGGACTATTGATTCGTTCATGTTTTTCAGACCCTGAATCTTGTGTCCAAGCGGAGGTTCGACACCGACCACCTTTATCTCTGGGTTCTTCTCCTTGAGATACTTCCCAACACCCATCAGAGTTCCCGTGGTGCCCATCCCGGCGACAAAGACATCTATATTGCCATTGGTCTGCCTGAATATTTCGGGGCCTGTTGTTTCATAATGGGCCAGAACATTGTTTTCGTTCCTGAACTGGTCCGGCATGAAGTACTTTTCAGGCTCTTTCGAAACAAGCTCTCGCGCCCTCTTTATCGCACCGTCCGTACCTTCTTCTGGAGGTGTGAGAACGATTTCGGCTCCGAAAGCCTGGAGAATAAGGCGTCTCTCGACGCTCACACATTCTGGCATGAAAAGCTTTACACGATATCCTTTGGCTGCCCCTATCATTGCCAGAGCGATGCCCGTGTTGCCGGATGTCGGTTCCACGATTATCTTACTTTTCGTGAGCTCTCCCGACTCTTCGGCCTTTTTTATCATATAGTACGCCGGGCGATCTTTCACCGAGCCTCCCGGGTTGCATCCTTCCACCTTTCCGAATATCCTGACAGCGGGTCTTTTTTCGTTAAGATTGGTGATTTCAACAAGCGGTGTATTTCCTATCGCAGACAGTATGCTCATGTCGGTTTTCCTCCGGTCTTTCTCTTATCTGTCCCGCATTCAGGATGAGTTTTTAATCTTATCCTTTCCGCAGCACACGATCTCTCCCAGATACCATATATCCTTTCCGTCGTATTCCAGAAGCACTGGCCTCACTATCAGCCCTTTTTGGAGTGCTCTCCTGTAAACTTTCGCAAACTTTGGGTCCGTTCTTTCGTTGGGAGCGAAGCATCTGCTATCGGCCCTGAAAATTAGCATCAGAAGAACCGCATCTTCTCCCCGGTCAAGCATGGATATGAGCGTCTCCACATGCCTTCTGCCCCTTTCCGTCGGAGCGTCGGGGAAAGAGCCACGCCGTTTTCTGTGAGCGTGCATCCCTTCACTTCCACGCCTGTAATCTTTCCCTTCTTTTTCACGATGAAATCCAGCCTGCTGTGGCCCACCTTAACCTCGGGAATTATCTCGGCATCAGGAAAGAGCATGTGCATTATCCTCTCGGAAATCTTTCTGTGATATCCGGAGTTTGTAAACACCCACCGATCTCCGTATCTGGAGGCTATAAGGTCCCACTTCGTCTTTCTATCCGGTTTATCGGCACTTTTGAGCAGAACCCTGTTTCCACGATAAAGAAGCTCCTCAAGCCTTCCCGGGTCATGCACATGCACCGTTTCTTTTTTACCGTCTATCTCGACCATTCCGGTGAAGCGATTGGGTCTGGAGAGAAAAATCCCTTCCCTATCCCATTTTACACTCAAAATCTTTATTTTATCTTTTCCATCAGTATTGCGGGGCAAAGGTCCATCACACCCTCTATCTTAGAAATTTTTTCGGATATTATCCTGCTAAGTTCCTCGGTGTTTTTTGCCCATATCTCGGCCATAATCATGTGGTCTCCCGTCGATGTATAGACCCATCTGACACAGTCAAGCTTTGACAGTTCCCTCGCGGCGCTCAAAAAGTGTTTCGGTTCGGCATCCATTCCCAGCAAAACCACCGTACTGTAGCCAAGTTTCCCGGGGTCCACATCTATGGTATATTTCCGTATAATCCCGTCCTTCTCCAGCTTTTCTATCCTTTTTCTTGCAGTTCCTTCGGATATGTTCAGCCTGCCAGCTATCTCGGTGTATGAGATTCTCGCATTTTCTATAAGCATTTCCAGTATCTTGGCATCCTTGTCATCCATGTTTTTCACAACAATATCTACGAATATCGTATTACTTAATAAACTTTTTCCACATATCTGATACGAAATCCTTAAATAGTCTTTACGAATTCTTCAGACAACAAGGTGATAAGAATGAGAAAGTACAGATGCAGAGTTTGCGGATATGTTTACGATCCCGAAAAGGGGGATCCACGCAGCGGAATAAAGCCCGGTACGGCTTTCGAAGAGCTTCCGGACAATTGGGTTTGTCCGGTATGCGGGGTAGGCAAGGACATGTTCGAGCCAATGTGAGGTGGAAGAATGACAGTAAGAGAAATTAAATCCGGAATATACTCGGTGGGAGCGATTGACTGGGATAGAACCATCTTTGACGAACTGATACCTCTTCCAGAGGGAACAAGCTACAATTCGTACCTGATAAAGGGGAGCGAAAAGACGGCGCTCATCGACACCGTAGACCCGACAAAGATCGACACTCTTCTGGAAAACCTGGAAGAATTAGGCGTAACCTGCCTGGACTATGTCATATCCAACCATGCAGAGCAGGACCATTCCGGAGCGATACCTGCTGTGCTCGATAGATATCCGGAGGCCGAGGTTATAACGAACGAAAAGTGCAAGGGATTTCTAACGGACCTTCTGGGCGTTCCGGACGAGAGGTTCACGGTCATAGGGGAAGGGGATGAGATTTCGTTGGGAGACAGAACTCTGAGATTTCTTCTAACCCCCTGGGTGCACTGGCCGGAGACCATGGTAACCTATCTGGTGGAGGATAAAATACTGTTCACCTGCGATTTCTTCGGTTCACATGTGGCCACCAGCGACCTGTATGCCAGGGGAAACTACGAGGTATATACGGGAGCGAAGAGGTACTATGCGGAGATAATGATGCCTTTCAGAACCACGGTCAGGAAAAATGTCGAGAAAATAGAGTCCCTGGACATGGAGATAATAGCTCCGAGCCACGGTCCGATGTATAAGGACCCGAAGTTCATAATCGATGCCTATAAGGACTGGACATCCGAGGATGTGAAGAACGAGGCCATAATAGCGTTCGTATCCATGCACGGAAGCACCAGAAAGGCAGCCGAACATCTGGCCGAAACTCTGATGGAGAGGGGAATAACGGTGAAGGTCTTCAACCTTAGCACCGCAGACATAGGTGAACTGGCCATGGCTCTGGTAGATGCGGCCACCCTTGTTCTCGCGGCCCCAACGGTTCTCGGAGGGATACACCCGTCTGCCATATATGCCGCATACCTGGTGAACGCTCTAAGACCGAAGCTTAGGCACATAGGGATAATAAGCTCCTACGGCTGGGGCGGAATGGCGGTGCAACATGTACAGAACTGCGTAACCGTAATAAAGCCGGAGGTGTTTGAGCCCGTTTTGATAAGAGGACATCCCGGAGAGGAAGATCTTAGAAAGATAGATGACATGGCCGAAGAAATCATGAAAAAGCATGAAAACCTCAATCTGATAAAGAGGTGAAAAATATGGAAACAAGAACAGGAGACTGGAAGGGAGAGAAGCATGTTCCGGCGATAGATGTTGAAAGGAGGGAAAAAGGATACCATGTGACCGTCCATGTGGGTAAGGAAATCCCCCATCCGAACACACCGGAGCATCACATAGCATGGATAGAGCTCTATTTCAGGCCCGAGGATGGGAACTTCCCAGTGATGGTGGGGAGAGCGGCATTCACATCGCACGGAGACATAGCCACCAATCCAAGGGCGGAGTTCTGCATAAAGACCGATAAGAAAGGAAAGCTCATAGCCCTCTCATACTGCAACATACATGGGCTGTGGGAATTCGAGAAAGAATTGATAGAGAGGTGAAAAAATGGGAACAAAAGGAAGAGAAATGGTTGGAAATAAAGTGGATGAAGTGATAGACCTGCTGAACAGGGCTCTTGCGGATGAATGGCTGGCATATTACCAGTACTGGATAGGCTCGAAGATAGTGGTCGGACCCATGAAAGGCGAGGTCATGACGGAGCTGATGGAGCATGCTGCGGACGAGCTGAGGCATGCGGAACTCCTGGTTACGAGGATAATACAGCTCGGCGGAAAGCCGATTCTGGACCCGGATGACTGGAAAAAGCTGACGAACTGCGGTTACGATGCACCGGAGGACCCATTCGTCAGGAAGATACTGGACCAGAACATAAAGGGAGAGCAGTGTGCGATAAGCACATACAGGAAGATGATGGAGATGACCAAGGAAATAGACCCGATAACATACGAGATAGCTCTGGAGATAATGAGAGACGAGGTGGAGCATGAAGATGACCTTCAGGGCCTCGTTGAGGACCTGGAGAACATGAAGTTCCTTCGCTGAGGAGGTGAGTGTTTGAAGAAGATGACCGAGAAATCACTTGGCGAGGCGTTCGCTGGAGAGAGCATGGCCCACATGAAGTACCTGATATTCGCAGAACAGGCAGAAAAAGAGGGAAAGAACGGCATAGCGAGGCTTTTCAGAGCCATAGCATACGCTGAGTACGTGCATGCGAAGAACCATGCGAGAAACCTTGGCTACATAGGCAGCACCGTTGAGAACATACAGGCAGGCATAGACGGCGAAACTTTCGAGATAGAGGAGATGTACCCTGCATACATGGCAATAGCGAAACTTCAGGACGAAAAGGGAGCGCAGCAATCCATATGGTATGCCGAGGAGGCCGAGAAGATACATGCGGAGATGTACTCTCAGGCAAAGGAGAAGGCGGAAGAAGGAGAGGATTTTCAGGCGGATGAGGTATATGTCTGCCCCGTTTGCGGCTACACCCACATAGGAAAGCCTCCCGAGAGATGCCCTGTATGTAAGGTGCCCTCCGAGAAGTTCGAAAGATTCTGAGGTGATGAAATGATAGATAAAGATGTTGAAGAGGAGCTGAACAAGCAGATAAACGAGGAGATGTACTCTGCGTACCTTTACCTCTCGATGTCCGCTTATTTCGAGAACATTGGGCTGAAAGGCTTTGCGAACTGGATGTACGTGCAGTATCAGGAGGAGATGGGCCATGCGATGAAGTTCTACAGGTACGTTCAGGAGAGGGGAGGAAAGGTGAGGCTATATGCGATAAAGGAGCCGCCGCATGAGTGGAAATCTCCCCTGGATGCCTTCGAGCAGACCCTGAAACATGAGAAGCACATAACCGAGTGCATAAACAATCTCGTAGACCTTGCCGAAAAGAAGAAGGACAGGGCCACATTCAACCTCCTGCAGTGGTACATAGACGAGCAGGTTGAGGAAGAGGCGAATGATGAGGAGATAATCGCACAGCTGAAGCTCATAGGCGACAACGGACAGGGGCTGCTCATGCTTGACAGAGAGCTCGGGCAGAGGACATACACACCGATAAACCAGGGGTGAGAGTATGGATATATCCAGATACAGCCTGGAAGACCTCCTTCTGGCTGCCATAAAGAGCGAGGTCGAGGCCGAAGAGGTCTATCTCAGGCTTTCCGAAAGGGTGAAAAATCCCTTCCTCAGGGGAAGACTCGAGTTCCTGGCAGATGAGGAGAAAAAGCACAAGAAATTCCTTGAAAAGGTCTTCAAGGAGACATTTCCGGCAAAAAACATAGTTCTTCCGAGAGCCAGCAATGTTCCTCTGCCTTCCGTAAGACTCCACGGGGAAACCGGGGCCATGAGAGATGTTATCGTTATCCTGGAAGATGCGATGAAGGCCGAAAAGGCCGCACATGAGTTCTACGACCATCTGAAGACGAGGTTCAGGGACGAAAAGGTACGGACGGCCCTCCATTATCTGGCCCTCATGGAGCTGGACCATTACAGGATATTGCGGATGGAAAGGGACGAGATAGGAGAGGTCGAGAATGTGATGGAAGATATGGGATACATCAATCTGGATGGAGTGTACTGAGGTGATGAGAATGGATATAAGCGAATTCGGAATGGAAGAATTGCTTCTTGCGGCCATAAAGAGTGAGGTTGAAAGCGAAAGAATATACAAGGAGACCGCAGTTCGCGTTAAGAACGCTTTCTTAAGGGAGAGACTGGAGTTTCTAGCCGCCGAGGAGAAAAAACACAGGCAGTTCCTGGAATTCCTTTACAGAAAGAAGATGGGCGACAAAAAAATCGTGCTACCCGAGAAAAGCAGGGTGCCTCTGCCCCGAATTGACATAGGTAGTGAGAATGACCCCATAAGTCTGTTACTGGAGAGCGCCATGAAAGCCGAAAAGGCGGCAGAAGCGTTCTATAACGCACTGGCTGAGAGGTTCGAGGATGATGAGACCAGAAAGATGCTGAAGGTATTCGCCAACATGGAATACGGGCACTACAAGATACTGGAATCCGAGTATGAGAGCGCCAAGGTTTTCGAGGACTATGACACCATATGGCCCATGATGCATGTCGGCCCATGAGGAGGTGAAAAAATGGATGTTAAGAAGGAAATCGTGCTGGAAGCCATGAAAAAGGCGGGAAAACCCGTAAGACCCGGAGATGTTGCAAAGGCCACGGGTCTGGACAGCAAGGAAGTTTCGAAGATAATATCGGTGCTGAAAAAGGAAGGGAAGGTGGAGTCTCCGAAGAGATGCTATTACTCCCCGAAAAGCTGAGAGCTTCGATTTTTCCGATCGAAACCCCTTACCGTGGATTTATTCCGGAGATAATCCAATGGTTTTTTCATATAATTTTAAAGTTCATAAATGAACCGTGTGTTTATATAGTATGACAGCCAAAGGTGTAAATACAGAAAAAAATTTGCATGTTTGTGGAGATGAGCAGCGCAAATGACCTGAAAGGTGATAAAATGGAAAACAGAGAGGAAAGTGTGAGAAAGATAGGAAAGATGATGGGGAATGCGATACGAGGCGAGATAGAGGCCGAGGAGATGTATACCGAACTCTCGGATATGACAGATAGCGTGTTTCTTAGAGAGAGATTCAGATTCCTTGCAAGAGAGGGGGAGGAGTACAGAAAGGTCCTGGAAAAGCTCTCGAGAGATATATTCGGGGAAGATATAGAGATTCCAGATAAGAGCAGCCTTCCGTTGCCCGACATAAAACTCCATATGAAGAATGGCACGCTTCCGCTCGAGGAGCTCATAGGGGTGCTAAAAAAAGTAAAGGATTCGGAGAAAGAGGCCCATGATGTGTATATGTCGATGAGCAGGTTCTTCGAGGATAAATGCCCCGAGAGAAGAATGCTGGAATATCTGGCATTTCTAAAACTGGATCGTTACTACATTCTCGAGAGAAAGATAATGAAACTCCGGGAGTTCGGAGTGGTGTAGGACATCCATTCCTCAGGGGTCCAGAAATACACACAAATGTCCGATACATATAAATACAAAAGAGAGGATGCCTGCTCATGGAAGGAGAAGGAGCAACTGCATTCTGTATGCCCGACTCGGAGGGAAAGGAGTACTGCCTCGGGGACTTCAATGGAAAACGGGCAATTCTCTGTTTCTATCCCGAAGATAACCCCAACGGATGCTCAAGAGAGCCTATAGGATTCTGTGAAAAGAGGGATGAGATTGCGTAATGGCGGTACGACCATCTTGCTGTGCGGTGAGGCAGGTCAGGGGATAAAAACCCTGGAGATAATGCTACTCAGCTCTCTAAAGCTCTCGAGATTCAATGTTTATGGCACAGAGGAATATATGTCAAGGGTCAGAGGCGGCATGAACATAACCGAAATAAGGATATCCCATCACAGGGTAAGGGCTTTCTCCTCCCATGCCGATATCGTGATACCGTTCCACAAAGGGGCACTTCCTTGGATAAGCGACAGGATATCTGGCGATACCGTGATTATGGGCGACAGCCGCAATATGGAAAAGGAATTTATGAGGGAGGGGAAGACCATAGAAATTCCTCTGACAGACATAGCAATCAGAGCGGGAAGCCGCCTCTACATCAATATGGTTGTGGGAGGCTTGATACCGGGCCTTTTCGACGGGACTCTCAAGCTCATGAACGAATACATATTAAAGCGCTTCATGTCGAAGGGAAAGGATGTGGTCGATGGAAATCTCAGGGCACTCGAGGAAGGTTATGCCCTCGGAAAGAAGGTGAAAGACACTGGATCATTCGTTCCAGCGGTGAAAAAAGACCCATCGGTTGCCGGAGATATAGTTATCAGCGGTACCGAGGCGGTGGCGCTCGGCGCTATGGCCGGAGGGATGAATTTTCTGAGCTTTTATCCCATGTCTCCTTCCACAGGGGTGGCTGTTTTTGCGGCAGCCCACTCGGAGGAGCTGGGAATTCTTGTGGAACAGGCCGAAGACGAGATAGCGGCAGGAAACATGGCCATAGGGGCATGGTATGCAGGTGCCAGGGCAATGGTGACAACCTCGGGCGGAGGCTTTTCTCTCATGACCGAGGCGCTTAGCCTGGCAGGGATGGCCGAGATCCCGCTCGTCATCCACATCGCACAGAGACCCGGGCCTGCCACGGGCCTCCCCACGAGGACCATGCAGGGAGACCTCAATATGGCCCTTTATGCCGGACACGGCGAGTTCCCGAGGATAATACTGGCACCTGGGAATATGGAGCAGGCATTCCGGCTCAGCGGAGCGGCCTTCAATCTTGCGGAGCTTTTTCAGGTTCCGGTTCTGATTCTCACGGACCAGTACTTCGTGGATACCCACTACAACATACCTGAAACGGATTTGGAGCGCATAAAAAGGGATGGATACATCTCTGAGGCGGGAGAGGATTACAGGCGTTACATTCTGACGGAGGATGGCATATCGCCGAGGGCCGTACCGGGGAACGGAAAAGGCGTGGTGATAGCAAACGGAAACGAGCATGACGAATGGGGAGACATCTCGGAGGACAAGGAGCTCAACAGGAAGATGCAGGAAAAGAGGGCCATCAAAAAGATGGATAAGATACGCAAGCATGCCGAGATGCCGGAAATCATCGGCAATACCGGGGCGAAGAATGCCGTCGTGAGCTGGGGCTCTACATACCATACCGTTAAGGAAGCGGTGGAGAGGCTGGAAAAGGACGTCATGTTGCTTCATTTCTCATGGGTCCACCCGCTTCCCGGGAATCTCCGCCAAGTTCTGGAGGGAAAAACCATAATGTCGGTGGAACAGAATGTGGGAGGGCAGTTTGCGGATATGCTTTCCAGAGAAACCGGTTTGAACATCAGGTATAAAGTACTGAAATACGACGGTAGGCCGTTTTCTGTGGAAGAACTTTATGAGATATTGAACAGTATTATGGGGGGAGAAGATGGAAGATAGGTTCGAACCCGGGAGGCCCGGCTCATCAGACATCGCATGGTGTCCGGGATGCGGAAACTTCGGAATCAGGAACATCCTGAAAAAGACCTTCTCAGAGCTTGGGTTGGAACCGAATAAAACGGTCATAATAAGCGGCATAGGACAAGCTGCCAAAATGCCGCATTATATAAAAACAAATGCCTTCCACAGCCTCCACGGTAGAGCCATCCCGATAGCCACCGGAGTGAAGCTCAGCAACCCGGAGCTGACCGTTATAGCGGAAGGAGGGGACGGAGACATATATTCGGAAGGTGGCAACCATCTGGTCCATGCAATTAGGAGGAATCCGGACATCACTGTGCTGGTCCATGACAACCAGATATACGGACTCACAAAAGGACAGGCATCTCCGACGACCTATCCCGGGATGAGGACACCGACACAGCCGTGGGGAGTCTTCGAGGAGCCTCTGAACCCGATATCCATGGCCGTGGCTCTAGACGCTTCGTTCGTGGCCAGAACATATATGGGTCATATGGAAAAATCGGTGGAGATAATAAAAAAAGCCATTATGCACAGAGGCTTCTCCGTTGTGGATATCCTGCATCCCTGTGTTGTCTTCAACAGGCTCAATACATACGAATGGTATAAAGAGCACACATACTGGATGGAGGGGCACGACCCATACGACAGAACGAAGGCTTTCGAGAAGGCCATAGAGACAGAGCCGGTCCCTCTGGGGATATTCCATATTCATGAAAAGCCGACATTCGAAGAGCAGGTGAGCGCCTATGCCAGAGATGACACACCGCTTTGGAAAAGAGCTCCGAATATTGATAGCATATTCAAGATAATTGAAAAAATGAGGTGAAAGTATGATAGAGATAGGAAAAAGAATTGAGGATTTCGTGCTGAAAGACCAGCACGGAAATGAGTTCAGACTCTCGGAGCACAGAGGAAAGAGGGTGATTCTCTCGTTCCATCCGCTGGCATGGACCCCTGTATGTGCCGAGCAGATGAAAGGCCTAGAGGAAAATCACAAGAGGCTCCATGAGCTTAACACAATCGCCGTGGGAATAAGCGTGGATTCCACATTTTCGAAGAAGGCATGGGCCGAATCCCTCGGAATAGAGAGAACGCGGTTGCTGTCCGATTTCTGGCCCCATAGTGAACTGGCAAAGAAACTCGGTATTTTCAGGGAAAATGACGGATTTTCTGAGAGGGCGAACATAATAGTGGATGAGGACGGAAATGTGATATTTGTCAAAGTATATCCGATATCCCAGGTACCGGACATGGATGAGATAATAGTCTTTCTGGAAGGAAGGAGGTGAGATCATGGAACACGATATGAACGATATGGATATGAATGAGGGGCAGATGCATCATCACCATGAGCACGGAAACATGGAACACGGAGCGCACGGGATGAAACACGGGGATATGGAGCGTCACCACGGAGGACACGAAGGAGGGGGACACAAGGGCCACGGAGACCACCATCAGCACATGGTCGAGGATTTCAGAAAGAGATTCTGGATCTCTCTGTTGCTCACCGCTCCTATTCTGATACTCTCCCCGCTGATACAGGAGCTACTCGGCATTTCCGGCGCCATCGACTTCCCCGGTGACCTCTATGTTCTGTTCATCCTGTCATCCGTGGTTTACATATACGGCGGATATCCGTTCCTGAAGGGTTTCTACACGGAGCTTGCCAGAAAAAAGCCCGGTATGATGACCCTGATAGCCATAGCGATAAGCACGGCATACATCTACAGTGCGGTGGTGGTATTCGGTGTGAAAGGAAAGATATTCTTCTGGGAACTGGCAACCCTGATAGACATCATGCTCCTGGGTCACTGGATAGAGATGAAATCCGTGATGGGTGCATCCAGAGCTCTGGAGGAACTGGCGAGGTTGATGCCATCCGAGGCGCACAAACTCATGCTGGACGGCTCCGTAAAGGATGTCTCCCTGGAGAATCTGCGGCCCGGAGACCTGGTGCTTGTGAAACCCGGGGAGAAGATACCTGCTGACGGCATCGTTGTCAGGGGGGAGGGCTCGGTGAACGAATCCATGCTCACCGGTGAGAGCAAACCGGTCCCGAAAGGAAAAGGGGACACGGTCATAGGGGGCTCGATAAACGGTGAGGGCTCGATAACGGTTAAAATAGAGAAGACAGGCAAAGATTCCTTCCTCTCGCAGGTCATAGAGCTGGTCAGGGAAGCGCAGGAGAGCAGGTCGAAGACACAGGACCTCGCCAACCGCGCGGCCGTCTGGCTGACCATAATAGCGCTCTCCGGAGGCGCGATAACCTTCTTTGTCTGGAATGTATTGGTGGGCAAGGACATAGCCTTCGCTCTGGAAAGGACGGTCACCGTGATGGTCATAACCTGCCCCCATGCCCTAGGTCTTGCGGTTCCGCTGGTGGTGGCTGTCTCAACCGCTATATCTGCCAAGAACGGTCTTCTGATAAGGGACAGGGCCGCGTTCGAGAGGGCCAGGAACCTGCAGGCGATAGTCTTCGATAAGACAGGCACGCTGACAAAAGGAGAGTTCGGGGTCACGGATGTGATACCTCTCTCGGACATGGGAGAGGAGGATATCCTCAGATATGCGGCGGCCGTGGAAAGCAATTCCGAGCATCCTATTGCGAAGGCCATAGCCAGAGCCTCCGGGAACATACCGAAGGTCGAGAGCTTCAAAGCGATACCGGGCAAAGGAGCCGAGGGCAAGGTCGAAGGAAGGCTTGTCATGGTCGTGAGTCCCGGCTATCTGAGGGAGAAAGGCATTGAGATTGAGGATAAACGTGTTGAAAAGGTCTCATCCGAGGGAAAGACCGTGGTCTTTGTTCTGGTAGATGGAAAACCGAAAGGGGCCATAGCCCTCGCCGACATAATAAGGCCGGAATCTAGGGAAGCTGTGAAGAAGCTCAGGGAGATGGGCATAAAGTGCATGATGCTGACCGGAGACAACGAGCAGGTGGCGGCATGGGTCGCAAGAGAGGTGGGTCTGGACAAGTACTATGCCGAGGTCCTGCCCCATGAGAAATCCATGAAGATCAGGGAGATACAGAAGGAAGGGCTGATAGTTGCGATGACCGGCGACGGTGTCAACGACGCTCCAGCGCTTGCTCAGGCGGATGTGGGCATAGCCATAGGCGCAGGGACCGATGTCGCCGTGGAATCAGCGGACATAGTCCTGGTTAGAAGCGACCCCAGGGATGTCGTGGCAATCGTGGGTCTGGCCAAAGCCACATACAGGAAGATGGTGCAGAATCTCCTGTGGGCCACGGGATACAACGCGTTCGCAATACCTCTGGCAGCAGGGGTTCTCTACTCCGAGGGCATACTGCTGAGCCCGGCCGCAGGTGCGGTTCTCATGTCCATGAGCACGGTAATAGTGGCCGTGAATGCGAAGTTCCTGAAGGTCACGAGGTAATCCAGATTCCGAAGGCCTTTAGCATGGCTTCAAGGAATAGGTAGATACCGAGAATCGACATGCTCAGGGAAAGGAACACGAAAAGGATGGTGCCCAGACCGAAAGCAACCTTGAGAGCGCTCGACAGAAGAAAAACGGATATGAGCAGGAGCAAAAATCTCCGATCGATATCCGGAAGTCTCACCTTCTTTTTCTCCTGATTACAGGATATTCTGAGGTTCCTGTAAAGGATGAAAAACAGCAGGAGATATATGAGCCATGTGAGAAACTGGGTACTCGGGCCCGGCATATACCGGGAGTTCATGTAGGCACCGAAGAGAAGGTATACGAAAAGCAGAAGCATACCTGTGATAACCATCCCCCTTCTTTTCGGGAGAAGCTCGGCAATTCCGTGTCTGTTTCCGTGCAATAGCCCCCTCCAGAGTGAAATAGATATTATTATGACGGCCATCCCAGAAACCTCGGAAAGCAGGGTGACGGTCCAGGGTGTGGATGCGACCCAGAGAAGTCCGAGGCAGAGTGCTCCAAACAGAAGGCTTCTGCGGAACAGCGGCTCTTCGGACACAATCCGTCTGACCCTGGACGGCATGTAGGAAAGAATGTCCCTGGAAGAGGTGAGGAGCACCTCCGATACCGTGAGCGAGAGGATGAAGGATATGAAGGAATGGAAGAACAGAACCAGAAGGAGGAACGGGAAGATATATATCCCGCCAACAGAGGCCGTACCATGGGCCCAGTCGGCAGACCCCCATATCACCTTGGTTATGTAAGTTTCATACATACCGAAAAGCATCCCCGCAGGATAGAGCACATAGATCACGGGCCTGCCATATCTGAATACGATGGAGCCGAGAAAAAGTATGTGAAGCAGATATATGGGAAAGACCACGAGCCAGCCAACAGGGGTGAAGAATGCGAAGGGTGTGGAGCCTGATATGACCTCTGCGAAGAATGTGGAGACCATTCCCATGATAATCCAGAATAGAACTCTCAGTCTCCGAGGAGGCCCGTTCTCGATTTATTCTCCTTTCATCGGGAATAGAACCGCAACTTCCTATATATCATTTCGGACACGGACGGCCGGGATTTCTCTTTATGACCGATATTCGATTCAAAGACCATGAAAAATGATTCATTTAAGTATGTCTGGAATCTTCTGTTTTGAACATGAATACTCATATTTGACCTTTATGCTTTATATATGTCCATCAACCCTCCCATAAAGGCGATAATGATGGCAGAGCACATTCAGGTTCTCACAACCACCGAAAGCGAGGAGGATGCGCGCAGGATAGCCAGAGCGCTTCTGGATAAAAAGCTGGCAGCCTGCTTGCAGATAATCGGCCCGATTAAGAGCATATACAGATGGAAGGGAGAGATTGTGGAAGGCGAGGAGTGGCTCTGCCTGATAAAGACCCGCAGCGAGCTCTATCAAAGGGTGGAGAGGGAGATTCTCGAGATGCATCCATATGAGGTCCCCGAGATAATAGCGGTCCCTGTCTCTAACGGACATTCCGAGTATCTGAGATGGATTGACGAATGTACGGAGGTGCGATATTGAGGTATTATGAGAGCATACTGGATACCGTGGGCAATACCCCTCTGGTGCGACTTAACAGGGTCGCCGAGGGAATAAGTGCGACGGTTCTCGCAAAGGTGGAGTACTTCAACCCCGGTGGAAGCATCAAGGACAGGATAGCGATTTACATGATAGAGGATGCGGAGAGGAAGGGTCTCCTGAAGCAGGGTGGAACAATAGTGGAACCCACATCCGGAAACACAGGCGTCGGTATCGCGCTCGTTGCGGCGATAAAGGGATACAGGATGATATTCACCATGCCTGACAAGATGAGCATGGAGAAGGAGATGCTTCTCAGGGCATACGGTGCCGAGGTCATAAGATGTCCCACGGATGTGCCTCCGGATGACCCTGAGAGCTATTACAAGGTCGCGGAAAGCCTTGTGAAGGAGATTCCCGGGGCCTTCTCACCCAACCAGTACTTCAACGAGAACAACCCGAGAGCGCACTATGAGACGACAGGGCCGGAGATATGGAGGGACACCGACGGAAAGATAACGCATCTGGTCGCGGGTGTGGGAACCGGCGGCACGATAACGGGTATCGGCAGATACCTGAAGGAAAGGAATCCTGACATAAAGGTCATAGGAGTGGATTCCGAGGGCTCCATATACTATCCGAGATTCCACGGAATCGATGGAGACATACGCCCTTACAAGGTGGAGGGCATAGGAGAGGATTTCATACCCGAGACAGTGGATATGAGCATAATAGATGATATGGTGGTGGTCAGCGACAGGGATGCCTTCCTTATGACGAGGAGACTGGCAAGAGAGGAGGGCATACTGGCGGGAGGCTCCTCTGGAGCGGCTGTTCATGGAGCGCTCCGCATAGCCGGAGAACTGGATGAGGGTGCTCTGGTGGTTGTGATACTGCCCGACACAGGCAGGAACTATCTGAGCAAGATATTCAATGACGAGTGGATGGGAGAGGAGGGATATATATGAACGCAACTATGGAAGAAGATAAGATAAGGGGGATATACAATCGGACGGCACGGGAATATGAGAATCACGTGACACCCTGCAAAATGTGCCAGTACATGATCCTCCTGCATGAACTAGAACTTAAAGGAGACGAGAAGGTGCTTGAACTGGGTTCTGGTCCCGGCCAGCTTTCCATTGAGATAGCCAAGAGGCTGAAGACCGGGGGCGTGACAGGCCTGGATATATCGGAAAGTATGGTGCGGATAGCCACCGAAAAGGTCGAAAGAGAGGGAATGAAAAATATCAGATTTTTTGTAGGGAGAATAGAGGATTTCAGCGGTGAAGACGGCAGTTTCGATGTCTGTGTAAACTCCTATCTCATCCACTGGATAAACGATGCGAATTCGTTTCTGAGAAGCATCCACAGAGTTCTGAGGGTCGGCGGAAAACTGGGCATAATATCCCCATCCACCGAGTGGTACAGAGAGATAAGACAGGCATACCGGAAGGTGATGGCCAGATACGGTGAACATCTTCCCAGACACCTTCTCGAAGAGCCTGTGGGATTGAGGATATACACGGAAGAGGAGCTTCACGACCTTTTGGTTTCCGCGGGATTCGAAATATCCAAATCCATAGCATTCAGATTCCGGGAAGCCATACCGATAGAGGAGTGCTTCAGACGGATTGCCGCAAAGAGCGGCGAAGAATACCTCTCGTTCCTTCCCGAGGAGATTTCCAGAAATATACGCGAGGAGATTATGGAGGAAATAGTACAGGTTGCCGATAACCTTAATACGACCGAATCAGGGTACATCATAATAGCAAGCAGGTGTGAAAATGAGATTTGAAACCAAGGCCATACGCATCGGAGAGGAGCCGGACATCGAGAACGGAAGCGGAGATGTGGTCTCTCCGATACATCTTTCCACGACATTTGCCAGAAAACGCGTGGACATGCTGCCCGGAGGCTATGAGTACTCAAGAACAGCTAATCCCACAAGGGACGCTCTGGAGAGAAAGCTGGCAGCTCTGGAAGACGCCCGCTTCGGTCTGGCATTCTCCTCCGGAATGGCAACCGAGACCACCGCTCTGCTGGCGCTCCTCAGGAGCGGAGACCATGTCATAGCCTTCGATGACCTGTACGGGGGAACAAAGAGGCTGTTCAGGACATTCGGGAGAAACTTCGGTGTGGACTTCACATATGTGGACGCAAGGGATCCAGATGAGGTTGCCTCTGCAGTAAAAGATAACACCAGAATGATATGGCTCGAGACGCCGACGAACCCGCTCATGAAGATGTGCGATATAGAGGAGATCTCGGAGATTGCACACGATAAAGGCATCATTGTGGCGGTTGACAACACCTTCGCCACTCCCTATTTCCAGAACCCACTGAAACTCGGCGCAGACATAGTCGTCCACAGCACCACCAAGTACATCAACGGACACAGCGACTCAGTGGGCGGGGCGATAATGCTTTCGGACGAGGAGATGCACGAAAGACTGAGGTTCCATCAGAACTCCAGCGGAGCCATCCTGTCGCCCTTCGACAGCTACATGACTCTCAGGGGCATAAAGACACTGGCCGTGCGGATGAGGGAGCACGAGAGAAATGCCATGAGGATTGCGGAGTATCTGGAATCCCATCCGAAGGTGAGGCGGGTCTATTATCCTGGTCTGGAGAGCCATCCCCAGCATGGGCTAGCAAAGAAGCAGATGTCCGGATACGGGGGCATGATATCCTTCGAGATATATGACACTGTGAAGGATGCCACGAAGTTCGCCGAATCGCTGAGACTGTTCTCTCTGGCCGAAAGTCTCGGCGGAGTCGAGTCTCTAATAGAGATTCCGGCCCTCATGACCCACTCTTCTGTGCCGGAGGAGGAGCGAAGGCACATAGGCATATCGGACACGCTGATAAGGATGTCGGTCGGCATAGAGAACGTTGAAGATCTGATTGAGGACATCGAAGGGGCCATGGAGGCCCTGTGAATGTTGGGGTGAATGAAATGGGGGATAAAGAGGCTAAAAAGGCCGAGATAAAGATATCGGGCATGTCGTGTGCCACCTGCGCGATAACGATAGAGAAATCCCTCTCTTCCCTGGAAGGCGTCAACCACGCAAAGGTCAATCTCGGAACGGAAACTGCGGTTGTGGAGTACGACCCTGAAAAGGTTGACATGGGCAGCTTGGAGAAGGCGGTGAAATCAGCGGGCTACGATGTGGTCAACGGGAAAGCAACCGTTAAGATGGGCGGAATGACATGCGCGAGCTGCGTCAGGACCATCGAGAACGCCCTGAAAAGACTGGACGGGATAGTGGAGGTGAATGTGAACCCCGGTGCCGAGAAGGCATACATAGTTTTCAATCCGAAGATGACGGGTCTGTCCGAGATAAAGGAGGCGATAGAGGGTGCGGGCTACAGATATCTGGGTCTTGAAGGCGAGGAAGAGGATGCGGAGAAGGAAATAAGGGAAAAGGACCTGAGAGGAAAGCTGCACAGGATAATCATAGGCTTTGCGGTGGGCATACCGATGATGCTGCTGACCCATGTCCCCGTCGAAGTGCCCATACCCATGCCGTATCTCATGCTCATAATATCCGCTCCTGTTTTTCTGTACCTCAGTTATCCGATATTCTCCGCTGCTTACCATGCGCTCCTGAACAGAAACCTGAACATGGATGTCATGTACTCGATGGGCATAGGCGTGGCCTTCGTGGCGAGCATCTTCGGAACATTCGGAGTTGTTCTCTCGAAGGACTTTCTTTTCTATGACACCGCAATACTGCTGGCCACCTTCCTGATGATGGGGAGATATCTCGAGGCGAAAGCGAAGGGAAGGACATCCGAGGCGATAAAGAAGCTGATCGGTCTCCAGCCCAAGACTGCGACGGTCATAAGGGACGGAAAGGAGGCGGAGGTTCCGATAGAGTATGTTGGGGCCGGCGACATAATACTTGTCAAACCCGGGGAGAGGATACCGGTGGACGGAGAGGTCGTGGCAGGCGAGAGCTATGTCGATGAGTCCATGATAACGGGCGAGCCCATACCTGTTATGAAAAGAAGAGGTGACACGGTCATCGGAGGGACGGTCAATACGAACGGCGTGCTCAGATTCAGGGCCACGAAGGTGGGAAAGGATACTGTACTCGCACAGATAATAAAACTCGTGGAGGAGGCACAGGGCTCGAAGCCGCAGGTGCAGAGGATTGCAGACAGGGTCGTCGCATATTTCATCCCCGCCGTCCTGGGGATAGCCCTGTTTTCCTTCATGCTCTGGTATCTTATCATGGGCAACACGCTTCTATTCGCTCTGACAACCCTGATATCGGTCCTTGTCATAGCATGTCCCTGCGCTCTGGGTCTCGCAACACCCACAGCTGTCACGGTGGGCATCGGAAGGGGTGCGGAGCTCGGCATCCTCATAAAGAACGGCGAGGCACTTGAGATATCGGAGAAGATAACGACCGTCGTGTTCGACAAAACCGGGACTCTGACCGAGGGAAGGCCGGATGTGACCGACATAGTGGCCATCGATATGAAGGAAGATGAGCTGCTCGGAATCGCCGCAAGTCTGGAGAAGAACTCCGAGCACCCTCTTGGAGATGCGGTGGTGAAGAAAGCCGGGGAGAGAGGCATCCCGTTGAGAGATGTTGAGAATTTCAGGGCGATAAGCGGAAAAGGGGTCATCGGCAGGATAGACGGCATCGAGATCATGGTCGGGAACAGGATGCTTTTCATGGAAAAGGGACTGAGGTACCCTGAAGATATGGAGAAGACCGTTCTGAAGCTTGAAAAAGAGGGAAAGACCGTGGTCATCGTCGCATTCGATGGCAGAATAGCCGGCCTGATAGCCATAGCCGACAGGATAAAGGAGAGCGCAAAGGATGCCGTCAGGGAGCTCAAAGGCATGGGGATAAAGGTTGCCATGATAACAGGCGATAACAGAAGAACGGCCAAGGCGGTTGCGAAAAAGCTCGGCATAGACAGAGTTTTCGCAGAGGTCTTTCCAAGGGATAAGGCGAACGAGGTGAAAAAGCTCCAGAAATCCAGAGAAACTGTCGCATTTGTCGGAGACGGAATAAACGATGCTCCGGCCATGGCACAGGCGGATGTCGGCATAGCGCTCGGAAGCGGCACAGACATAGCAATGGAAAGCGGGGATATCGTCCTTATGAAAGATGATCTGAAAGATGTTGTTGCCGGAATCCAGCTGAGCAGAAAGGTCATGTCCAGGATAAAACAGAACCTCTTCTGGGCATTCGCATACAACACGGCACTGATTCCCGTGGCTGCCGGATTCCTTTACCCGATATACGGAATAACATTCAGACCCGAGCTTGCGGGTCTGGCGATGGCGATGAGCTCCGTCACCGTCGTGATCCTCTCTCTGACTCTGAAAAGGTATGTCCCCTCCCGGAAAGAAGAGAGGAGGGGGAGAATGATAGAGACACTCACCGTAATGGCCTGTCCACACTGCGTGGAATCCTATGATGTGGATATGCCCACGGACCGCTGCGTTGTTATATTTACCTGCCCGAGGTGCGGTGGAAACATAGTCCCGAAAAAGGGGATTGCTGCGTTTTCTGCTCCTATGCGGATAAAAAATTCCCCAGAAAACAGGAGGAAAATAAAAGGAGGTGAAATGCTGAACGACAGTTCGGCAGAGGCCTCCGCAATCAAAAACAAAGAAAGGAGGTGAAAAAAATGGCCATAGATCCGGTATGTAAGATGGAAGTGGATGAAAAGACGGCCGAATTCGTCACGGAGTACAATGGAAAGAAGTACTATTTCTGCGCTCCGGGATGCAAGAAATCCTTTGAAAAGAACCCCGAGAAATACATAGGCTCGGAGCACGAAGGACACCACCATCACGGCTGTTGCGGGCACTGAAGGTGCCTGTAAACCCTTTATTTATTTATATCTATGAGGATTCGCAGCCGTGAGAATCGCTCTGAAGTTTGCCTATGACGGTACGAAATTCCGCGGATATGCCAGACAGTCGGAAGTGAAAACCGTAGAAGGGGAGATACTCAGAGCTCTTGATAAGATAGGCGCAAGGCACCTAAGGTTCAGATGCGCAAGCAGGACCGACAAAGGCGTGAGCGCTCTCGGGAATGTCATAGCCTTCGATACCAATTTCAGAGCCGAAGAGATATGCTCCGCCCTCAACGCAAATCTCGAAGACATCTATTTTTTCGGATATGCAAGGGCACCTCTGGAATTCAATCCGAGATATGCCGAGGAGCGCTGGTACAGATATCATCTGCACGGAAGGCACGATATATCTCTTTTCGGAAAAATCGCCGACCTCTTTGTGGGAGAACATGATTTCTCATCCTTCGCGCGCATGGAAGAAGGCCGGAACCCGATAAGAAAGGTGAAAGCGGTGAGCATATCGAAGGAGGATGATTTCACAACGATAGACATAAAGGCGCAGAGCTTTCTGTGGCAGATGGTAAGGAGGATGGTGGGAGCGATGCTCTCCGTGGAAAAGGGAGATAGAACCATAGAAGACGTAGAGAGAGCAATAAACGGAGAGAGAATAATCTTCGGCATAGCGCCTCCGGAACCGCTGTTCCTGATGGATGTGAGATACAGTAAGCTCGATTTCATGGATATTGGGCCACCGGAAAGAGTGGAGGATATGAGGAAGAGCACTCTTCTGAAGCTCAGGTTCCTGGAATATCTGATCGGTCGAAAAACCCCTCCGAAATCCCGTTAGCAATCCCAAAACTAATTTAAACCATGTGTATATGGGCATTCATGACCGTCGCAGAAAGAACAGTAAGGCCGGAACTGGACGAGTACTTCATGATGATGGCAGTTCTCGTGGCATCACGTTCCACATGCATAAGGAGAAAGGTCGGAGCCGTAATAGTCAAGGACAAAAGGGTGCTCAGCACGGGATACAACGGACCGCCGAAAGGAATGAAGCACTGCGATGAAACGGGCTGTCTCAGGGAAAAACTGAATGTCCCGTCCGGACAAAGACACGAGCTGTGCAGAGGATTGCATGCTGAGCAGAATGCAGTGATACAGGCGGCGGTCTTCGGTACGAGCATAGAGGGTGCCGCCATATACGTAACCAATCACCCGTGCAGTGTCTGTACGAAGATACTGATAAATGCCGGAATAAAGGAGATAGTTTACGGAGAGTACTATCACGACGAGCTTGCCGAGCAGATTCTGGCGGAATCTGGTGTGAAGGTAAGACAGTTCAAGGCACCGGAGTGGAGGGACTTTGAGAAATACCTCGCTGGGCTGCACGGGTTCTAACTTATCCTCTTATGCACCTTCCAATATTTAACGATTTTTTAACATGTCTAATATACACTTCCATATCTCCAAGTTTTTTCTTTATATCTTCGCTTTTAGGTATTGGCGCAGATCCATGACTTATAATGATTGCAATCCAAATAAAATTAACGTTATGTGCCTTGTTTATTATTTTTTTCTTAGTCTCTACTATTTGCTCAACAGCATCATTTATCATGTTTCCTTTTATTTCGACCAGCCCTATTCTGGTATCTGTCTTTTTATAATACACCAATAAATCACAAACGCGCCCTCCTCCAGATTTTTGATTAAATTTACAGTCTTTATTTTTTTGATTATCTATGCTGAAAAACTCTACAGTTTCTCCAGTTTGAACATCCATCGTAACAACAATTTTTTCCTTAAACCGAGTTTTAGGAATCAAGCAGCCATCCAGAAGTTCGCCTAAAAAGTATGTTAAAGACACACTACCACCTTTTAAATTTTAAAATAGATATCGGATATTCTATCACTTATTTTCGAAAAAGTCTCCCAGTTTATCGTGATTTCTTTTCTATCAAGTATATCTTTAACTTTTCCTTCTTTGGTAAACTCATATACTGCAACTTTGTTGGGTGAAATGAAAGCTTTCTTGTCTTTTAAGAAGAACAGTTCCTGTATTTCTTCTTTCTTTTTAGATTTTGATGCGGCCATGAGATTAATTAGGTGATCTACAATGTAGGGGGTATGGGTTGTTATTATAAAGTGTGCGCCATCGTTTACAAGCATGGAGATAAATTCCATGAATTTTACTTGGGCCTCTGGATGGAGATTCATTGCAGGTTCATCTATGATGAATAATTTGTTTTTATAGCCATAATTCCTTATATAAAGATAAAATATGGATAAAGCCTTTACTAATGAAGATGTCGCATGAATCTTCAGATTTCCATCTTTAAAATAATATTTGATTTCGTTTCCTAAATCTCCCTTTTCAGTATCTATCTCTCCAGATAGTATTTCTTTCTCGAATATATCTATAAGCTTTTTCTTCTTTGTGGAAGAGTCAAAATTTTTCAAATCACCGACTAAACTGATATAATCCCTGATTGGCTTAGGATATTTGGGTATCTTTTCTTTATTTATATCTATATTTTTAAAATATCTATAAACTAGTAAATCACTCATATATGAAAGAGAAGTTCTCTCCGAAGGAAATATCTTAATATCTTTATATATCGATGTATGAATCTCTGCTATTATGAGAAAATCTAAGAAAAATGCAGCAGCTTTCTTATTTTTAGAACCGCACAAGATGATTTTAAAGGAATCTTTAACTTTTTTTAACTTTTTGCTTGTAAGGGGATCTATGCGCATCATAGTGTCGGATTCAAAAGTTATTCTTTTTTCTTCCCTAAAAAAGTTTTCTTTGACTTTGGTATTGAGGTTAGTAATATGGACTTTTGCACCTTTCTTCTCTTTATCTAAAAACATGAAATTATTAAAATACAATTCAAAATTATCAGAGATATATTTTTCAAAATCAAGTTTTTCAAAAACTTTTTCAGCATTAATACTAAAACAACCTTCTTCCTCTTCTATCAATTCTTTATCAAAATAATCAGTATATTTTTTATAATTATATTCATTTATAAATTCTTTTAGCATTTCAAAAGATGCTGCTACAGAATAAGCAGCCCACGTTTTCCCCGTATTGTTTGGACCTATGAATATTGTGAGAGGCTTTAATTCAATTTCTGCCTCTTTTATAGGACCAAGATTGGATATCGAAATTTTAAGGTCTTTTCTTTTACCCATGAATGCGCATAAGGTTTATTACCTATATATCACTTTTTCAAGTTATGTCTCTTAGTCTTCACCCAGGAGATGATTCTTCGCAATCGATTTCTAAACCCAAAAAAATCGAAAATAAATGTCATTTTACTTTTAAATCTCCTATAATCCGCTTCTTTTTTCCCATTCTTCTGGCTATGCCTATTGCATATCTCATCCTTTTCTCACCGAATTTTCCGGCCTATGCAGCCACAGTCGGCACCTTTTTTTTCGCCTTCGGAACCGGTGAGATATCGGCCATAATCGTGGGCACGGCTCTCGGACTTAATCCGTTCCTGCCCGCGCTCCTAGTCGCATTCATAGAATCTGATATGTCCCTTTTCATAGCATGGAACTTCGATTACCTGAAAAGAATCCCCAAACTCGGACCTCTAATAGAAAAATACGAGAAAAAGGCAGAAGATATCCTGTCCGGCCGAAAAGCGCTCCTAGGTGCAGAATTCGCCCTCATATTCTTCATGATGTTCATACCATTTCATGGTACGGGCGCCGTAACAATGACCATTGCGGGAAGGATTCTGGCTCTGGGTGAAAACAGGACTTGGTTGGCGGTCACCCTCGGAACTCTGACCCGCTCTCTTTTAGTGGCATCATTGATTTATCTCGGTCTTCTGACCTTCTGAAAACGGCAACAACATCTCTTCCCAGTGTATAAACCCTGTCCGCACCCACATCTTTCAGGTATTTCATGAGCTCTTTTCTGGTAAATATCCATCTCTTCCTGTTTTCCAGCGGATTTATGCCATCCGCATCACCGAGAAGAGAATCCCAGATTTTTCTGAGAATTCCGGGCATCCTGACATTAAAAGCGCTCACCGGCTCGATAACAACGACGGTCTCGAATTTCTCTCTCATCCTCTCTATGAGCCGCTTTTCCTGTGGTGTTATGTGGTGCAGAACATCCACTATCACCCCGACCTCCGCTTTAGGAAATCCGTCACTCATGATGTCTCCGACCACACACCTGTATCCCTTCTTTCGGGCATATCTAACAAATCTTTCATTCAGGTCCATGCCACAGTATCTATCCTTTTCGAGATATCTTCCGAGCAGGGCGGGACCGCATCCGGCTTCGAAAACTTTCCTGCCGCCAGCAATCCTCGCAATCTCCTGGTATCTCCTTTCCAGTTCATTTCCATGCATCGTTTTCAGCATTAATAAGTATAACCTCGGACTACGATACATGAGACTTTTCATAGAGTTCCATCACCCGTTCCGAGACCACTCTCCAGTCATATTTGCTCCTCACCATTTTCAGTGATCTCTTTGAGAGTATGCTCCTTTTCTCCTTATCGCCCATGAGATCGAGCATGGCTCCGGCCAGTTCTTCGGGCTCCGAAGGTGGGACGAGCAGACCGTACTTCCCTTTTCCGAGTATCTCCTCTATTCCGCCGACCCTCGTTCCTATGACCGGAGTTCCGGATGCCATTGCCTCCAGGAGGACTATTCCGAACGATTCTCCGAAAGATGACGGCAGAACGAATATGTCGGCGGAGGAAAACAGAGCATTCATCATCTCGCCGGGAACATATCCCAGAAAATCCACTTTTTCCTCTATTCCGATGGCCTTTGACATGGATCTGAGCACGGGTTTCAGTTTTCCTTTTCCGGCGATTCTGAGCCTAGCTTCAGGCAGCTCTTCGGCAACTTCTCTGAATGCCAGTAAAAGGGTTAAGAGACCTTTCTTGCCTACAAGCCTGCCAACATAGAGGAAGAACGGCGCATCATCGAAATTCATCACGGCTCTGGCCTCCTCTTTTCCCATGCTCCTGAACTTGGACGTGTCCACACCGTTGGGAATCACCGTGATGGGAATATCTGTGAAATAGGATATGAAGCGCCCAGCGGCCTCGCTGACAGCTATTATTTCGTCCGCCTTTGAGAGCATTATGCGGTAAACAGGATAGCTGTAACTGAGAGCGCTCCACAGATACTCATAGTCAGGCATGAATGATACCGTATGGGTTGTCAGCACGGTTCTTATTCCCAGATCTTTTCCTATGTTTAAGCCGGATAGAGGGGTTCTTGAGAACGCATGATGGGAGTGTATGACATCGAAATCTCCCTTTTTTATCACTTCTTTCATCTCTTTGGAGGCCCATGGTGACAGGTTCACCCTGAAAAACGGGTCTTTGGGCCCTTTTATAACATGAACCGGGACGCTGACCCGCATCTCTTCCGTCTCCCAGGAACTAGTTATTATCTCCACATCCAGACCTTTTCTGACGAGAAATTCTGTAAGCTGACTGACGTGGACGGCAACCCCGCCAGCTCTGGCATTCAGCCATTCCACAACCATGGCCACCCTCATTCAAATCTCGCCCCGCAGTTCGGGCATATTATCGCATCGCCCGGAATCTCGGTCCCGCACTCAGGACAGACAAAGACCTCCTCTACCAGTTTATATCCGCATTTACCGCAGAAAACATCATCTTCCAGAACCATTGTTCCGCAATCGGGGCACCTCAGGAGTGCGCATCCGCACTTCCTGCAGAACCTATCTCCTTTCCTGACGGTAGCCCCGCATTTAAGACAGATTTCATTTCCCAAAGGCAGCTCTCTGGCAGGTTCGATCGATTCCAGCCCCTCTTTAACATCCATGTCTATGCTGTCCGATGGCAGAGTCCTTATCGCGCTATCCCCCCTTGCCGTCTCTTCCCCGTTTTCTTCTTTCTCCTCCACAACCTCATCGAGTCTTATGTATTCGACAACCTCGCCCTCCGCGCTCTTTCTGGCCTTTATCGCCATCGAAAACGCTTTCTCATAGTTTTCAGACTCGAAATGCACTTTTGCCACCCTCAATATTTCACTGGCCTGCGCTATATCCCTGCCTTCGATACCGGCCTTTTCTATGGCATCTCCGGCCCTCCCCATCTCGAACTTCGCCTGCAGATAATATGGGGGAAATTTCTGGAAGGCCTCTTTCGGGTTTTCTTCTTTTTCCGTGGAAGGCGGGGCGTTAAGAATGTCAGTGCCTTCCTGATGCTCTTTGTTGGCTCTGAGCGCCTCTTCTTTAGCCTCTTTCAGAAGATCTTCCACTCTCGAATAGAGTCGACCTTCCATTGAAATCTCGGCCTGATGAAGAAGCATCTCAGCCTTTTTGATGTTCACTCCTCTGTCTTCCAGGATTTTAAGCAGGGTTTTCGTGGTGCTTATCGAGCTCTCCAGCTCTTCTTTCATCCTTTTCTTGCTAACTGGAATGCCTTTTTCGAGGTACTCTCTTCTCTTCTTTCTTATGGCCCGGGCTATAAGTATCGCTATCGTAATCAAAAGAAATCCGACCACTACCAGCATCATCAGCACAAGGGAGACATCCATATTTTTCGCAACCCCATCCCACAGGAAGGATAAAAAGATTTCTGTAAAAATTCCATGAAATTCCACTTTTTCCGCCGTCCAACCCGCCAAAAAATGAAGGTTGAGGCAGGTCTGGGGTTTCCCGTGGACCTAGAAACCGGGTCTTATCTTCTTCCTGCTTATCTTTATCCCGCCGGGTGTAGCCATAAGTATGTTTTTTGCCACTCCGGCAACATCTCCGCCTGTGTCTCTGGCAACGGATTTCAGCTCGCTTATGACTCTCTTCAGCTCCAGATCGTCATTTGCCATCATAGTGAAATCCAAGACAAGTATGTTTCCGTTGTAAAGCTCCGATGTCAGTTCGGAAAGATCCTCGTACCTCGATATCTCAGCAACTTTTACAACTGATCTCGCACCGCTGAGAGCGGCAGCCTCATCTGCAAATTCCATCTCCGCAAGATCTATGTATTCCCCTGCGGATGCTCTCTCATGCTCTCTTTTGATCGGAATCATTTTCTTTGTTTTTTTAAGGAATCCACCTACCATTTAAAGGCCTCCTTTGAGTGCTTGCCTACCCCATCATTTTATAGAATAAAAACCTATCGCTTCGTTTGTTTATAATTTTTCGAGAGGAGAATTCCGAAAATAATCGTCAGGAGAAGTGGAAGCCATCGGGAAGGGAACTCGGGTATCGGAACAGCACCATCTTCGCTCGGATATTCTCGGCTAATGCCAGCAGTGGAAAACAAAGGCGAAAACGACCTGGACAAATCGGAGCGCAAGAAATCCCCGTCATCTCTATTGCCCTGCCAATCGGTGAGATATACGAAGAAGCTCGAGTTAGCACCCAGACCAATGTCCCCCGGGATTCCGCATTCGATCTCATGCTCGCCCATCGCTGCATTCGCATCTCCGATATACGTCCAGTTCCAG